>NZ_JBPETA010000001.1:0-54298 GCF_051710365.1 Symbiopectobacterium sp.
AAGGTTACGGATGGTAACGTGGGGAGTACTCATGCTGATTGGTCTGCAAAAAGCAGTAATAAATTCAGAACTTCAGAATACCGTCAAGTCCCGAAAAAAGAAAAATCAGGTGCGGAATGACGGATAACTTATCGCTTCCGCCAAATGGTCGCGCTGGATATCGGGCTGTTGCGCCAGATCGGCGATGGTCCTTGCTACCTTCAAAATGCGGTGCCAGGCACGCACAGACAGCTCCAGCTTGGTCATTAACGCCTCCAGCCAGACGGCATCCTCTTCGTGCAAGCGGCAGTGAATATCCATTTCCGGCGGTGTCAGGCGCGCATTGATTTTCTCCGCTCGTGCAAGTTGCCTCTCTCGTGCCGTCAATACGCGTGCTTGAACGTCGGTGCTGCGCTCTCCCTGTCGCCCCTGTTTGTGCAGCGTTCCGGGAGGCAGTAGCGGAACTTCAATCGACAGATCGAATCGGTCGAGAAATGGCCCGGAGAGTTTTCCCAGATAGCGCAGGATCTGCTGTACCGGCAAGCGGTTATGGATACCTTGATAGTGCCCCGATGGGCTGGGGTTCATGGAGGCGACGAGCTGAACGCGGGCAGGATAATTCACTTTAGCCCGCGTGCGGGAAATCACGATTTCACCAGCCTCTAACGGTTCTCGCAGGGCATCCAGTACACGCCGCTCGAACTCGGGTAACTCATCGAGGAACAGGATGCCATTGTGCGCCAACGAGATCTCTCCCGGTTTTGGCAATCCGCCACCACCCACCAGTGCCGTCATGGATGCGCTGCGGTGCGGCGCTCGAAAGGGGCGAGTGTGCCACAAACCCAGAGTCGTATCCGCAGCGCTCACCAGGCTGTTAATGGCGGCCACCTCCAGCGCCTCTTCATTGCTCAACGGGGGCAATAGCCCGGCAAGACGGCTGGCCAGCATGGTTTTTCCGGTGCCGGGTCCCATCAGCAGCAGGTTGTGGCCTCCGGCGGCAGTGACTTCGAGCGCCCGTTTTCCCTGCTCTTGCCCAATGATGTCTGCCAGATCCGGGTCGTTGTTGAGGTCGGGCGCATGAACTTCAACCGCCTGGCTGCTGGCTAACGGCTCACCGCTGTGCAAAAAGGCGCACACCGCATTCAGGTGTTCTGCCAGCAGTACTTCGCCGTGCCCGATAAGCGCCATTTCCTGCTGATGAGCCAGTGGCAAAATAAGCTGCCGGCCCGCCTTGCCAGCCGCGATGGCTGCCGGGATCGCGCCGGTAACCGCACGCAGCGCCCCGGATAATCCCAATTCACCCAGAAACTCATACTGCGCTAACGCCTTGCCACAAATCTGCTCTGAGGCTGCCAGAATCGATAATGCGATGGGCAGATCGTAGCGCCCGCCCTCTTTGGGCAAATCCGCTGGGGCGAGATTGACTGTGATCCGCTTGGCGGGAAAGGTGAACCCGGCATTGAGCAGTGCGCTGCGCACCCGATCCCGTGCTTCCTTAACCGTGGTTTCCGGCAGGCCAACCAGCGTTAGTGCGGGCAAGCCATTGCTGATATGGGCTTCGATCGTCACGCAAGGGGCCTGAATGCCAATCATTGCGCGCGTATAGGTAACAGCCAGCGACATAAGGCTCCCTCCTGTCAATCCCGACAGCGTGCGCTATCCTGAGCCTAAGCGGCAGTATAAAAACAACGTTATCAGCAACGGTTCGCACAAAGGTGGTTACCATACAGTGCGTTTCCTCTGGAATGGGCGCTGGTTTGCAGCTTTTGCGTGAATCGATGACGTCGTCGGTGAAAGCTCGAAGAAAAAGCACAATATGAATAATTGTTTATATCTATATGATTAATTTGCATTTAACGCAGATTTTTTCATCGGTTTTCGTTGCGCGTTAGAAAAAAATATTGTCAGTGGCGCTAAGTCTGTGGTAACTTCTTAGGTATTCGTTCGACAGTGATGACAGAACAAACCATTTATGAAAGCGTTCTCCCTCGTGATTAGCCTAGTCATTATTAGCGTGGTGGTGATTATTAACCCACCGTGCGGGGCGTCGCTGAGACGAAGAATGGCTTAAAAATCAAGCCGTAATTCAAAAAAACCCCGCACCGTAAGGTCGGGGGTTTTTTTGTTGGGCGGTAAAAACTACAGAAGGGAGTGGAGTATGTCTTACAGCATAAAATCCTATTTCTCCCCGGCAGCGTCGGGGAAATAAACTATGAATGGGGCTCAATGGGTGGTGCAAGCGTTGCGGGCGCAAGGTGTCGATACCGTGTTTGGTTATCCGGGCGGCGCGATTATGCCGGTTTACGATGCACTCTACGACGGCGGCGTTGAGCACCTGTTGTGCCGTCATGAACAAGGCGCTGCCATGGCGGCGCTTGGTTATGCCCGCGCGACCGGCAAGGTAGGCGTGTGTATCGCCACCTCAGGCCCAGGTGCCACTAACCTGATCACCGGGTTGGCGGATGCGCTGCTGGATTCCGTACCGGTCGTGGCAATTACCGGTCAGGTGGCTTCACGGCTGATCGGTACTGATGCCTTTCAGGAAATCGACGTGCTGGGCCTGTCGCTGGCCTGCACCAAACACAGCTTCCTAGTGGATTCGCTGGAGTCGCTGCCGGAGATCATGGCAGAAGCCTTCGCCATCGCCAGCAGCGGTCGTCCCGGCCCGGTGCTGGTGGATATCCCAAAAGGCATCCAGTTGGCCACCAGTGAGATAGCCCCGCAGTTTACGCCAGTCGATGACAGTCAGCCGAATTTCCCCAAGCAGGCCATCGAGCAAGCGCGCGCCATGCTGGCGGCGGCGAAAAAACCGATGTTATACGCCGGCGGTGGCGTGGGCATGGCGCAGGCGGTGCCTGCCCTGCGTGCGTTCATTGCTGAGACGGGCATTCCCTCCGTCGTTACGCTGAAAGGATTGGGTGCCGTTGATGCCGAGCATCCGCACTACCTCGGCATGTTGGGCATGCATGGTACCAAAGCGGCTAACCTGTCGGTGCAGGCGTGTGATTTGCTGATTGCCGTCGGTGCGCGGTTTGACGATCGCGTGACGGGTAAACTGAATGCGTTTGCGCCTCATGCAGCGGTTATCCATCTGGATATCGATCCGGCAGAGCTGAGTAAATTGCGCCAGGCCAACGTGGCGCTGCCGGGGGATTTGAACACGCTGTTGCCTGCATTGGCCCAGCCGCTGGCGATTGACGCCTGGCGTCAAGAGGTGGCGGCGCTGAAAGCCGAATACCCGTGGCGTTACGATCATCCGGGTGAAGCCATCTATGCGCCCGCGCTGTTAAAAACCCTGTCTGAACGCAAACCTGCGGAAACCGTGATCACCACCGATGTCGGCCAGCACCAGATGTGGGCCGCACAGCACATGCGTTTTTCCCGTCCGGAAAATTTCATCACCTCCAGCGGGTTAGGCACCATGGGCTTTGGTTTGCCAGCGGCAGTCGGCGCGCAGGTAGCCCGCCCTGAAGATACCGTGGTGTGTATTTCCGGTGACGGCTCTTTCATGATGAACGTGCAAGAGCTGGGCACCATCAAACGAAAACAGCTGCCGATAAAAATCGTGCTGCTGGATAACCAACGGTTAGGCATGGTTCGGCAGTGGCAGCAGTTGTTCTTCAATGAACGTTATAGCGAAACCAACCTCTCCGATAACCCCGATTTTCTGACCCTGGCAAGCGCATTTGGTATTCCAGGGCAACGCATAACCCGAAAAGATCAGATCGATGCCGCGCTGGATGCCCTGTTGAGCAGTGATGGGCCGTACTTGCTGCATGTCTCTATCGATGAACTGGAAAACGTCTGGCCGCTGGTTCCACCGGGTGCCGGGAATGAAACCATGCTGGAACGTACCGAATAATGGCAGGAGAACAGAGAATGACGCACCATCAACTTTCCATACAGGCTCGCTTTCGTCCCGAAATGCTGGAGCGCGTGCTGCGCGTGGTACGCCACCGCGGTTTCCGAGTGTGTGCCATGAACATGATGACGGCCTCCAACCCCGACCACATCAATATCGAATTGACCGTTGCCAGCCAACGGCCGGTGGATTTATTGTCAACACAGTTAAGCAAGCTGCTTGATATCGCTTGTGTTGAAATACAACCCCACACATCACAACAAATACGTGCCTGAAGGCATTAGAAAGGATAATGACAAGCAAAGCTTCAATGGTGAGATGGTGCCGTGGGCGGAAGCTAAAGTACACGTGATGTCCCATGCGCTGCATTACGGTACGTCCGTGTTTGAAGGGGTGCGCTGTTACGATTCCCATAAAGGCCCGGTGGTATTCCGTCACCGTGAACATATGCGCCGCCTGCACGACTCCGCTAAAATTTATCGTATGCCGGTGCAGTACAGCGTGGATGACCTAATGGAAGCCTGCCGCGCAACGCTACGTAAAAATGACCTGAAAAGCGCCTATATTCGTCCGCTGGTGTTCGTTGGCGACGTTGGCATGGGCGTGAATCCGCCGGAAGGTTATGTCACGGATGTCATCATTGCGGCATTTCCCTAGGGCGCGTATCTGGGCGAAGACGCACTGGATCAGGGGATTGATGCCATGGTGTCCTCCTAGCCAACACCATTCCAACGGCAGCAAAAGCGGGCGGTAACTACCTTTCCTCCCTGCTGGTGGGCAGCGAAGCGCGTCGCCACGGTTATCAGGAAGGGATTGCGCTGGATGTCAACGGTTATGTGTCTGAAGGTGCAGGTGAAAACCTGTTTGAAGTGAAAGATGGAGTGTTGTTTACCCCGCCGTTCACCTCATAAGCGCTGCCGGGTATCACCCGTGACGCCATTATCAAACTGGCGCAGAGCCTGGGGCTGGAAGTGCGTGAGCAGGTGCTGTCGCGTGAGTCGCTCTATCTGGCGGATGAGGTCTTTATGTCCGGCACTGCCTCGGAAATCACTCCGGTGCGCAGCGTGGACGGTATTCAGGTCGGCATTGGTCGTTGTGGCCCAGTCACCAAACAACTACAAAAAGCGTTCTTCTGCCTGTTTACCGGCGAAACCGAAGACAAATGGGGCTGGTTAGATCAGGTTAACCCGTAATCGTAACAAGAAAGATTAATACACCCCTTTCCTTTGCTTCACGAACCCAAGACGCCAGTCGCCGCTGAACGGGAGCAGGAAAGGGGATGAAACACACACTGGAGTAACAGAGTATGCCTAAGTACCGTTCAGCCACAACCACGCATGGCCGTAACATGGCAGGTGCGCGCGCCCTGTGGCGTGCCACCGGAATGACCGATGCCGATTTCGGCAAGCCGATCATCGCCGTGGTCAACTCGTTCACACAATTTGTTCCGGGCCACGTGCACTTGCGTGATCTGGGCAAACTGGTGGCGGAGCAAATCGAAGCCGCTGGCGGCGTGGCCAAAGAGTTCAACACCATTGCGGTGGATGATGGTATCGCGATGGGGCACGGTGGCATGCTCTACTCCCTGCCATCACGTGAGCTGATTGCAGATTCGGTCGAATACATGGTCAATGCCCACTGCGCCGATGCGATGGTGTGCATTTCGAACTGCGACAAAATCACCCCCGGAATGCTGATGGCCTCGCTGCGCCTGAACATCCCGGTGATCTTTGTTTCTGGCGGTCCGATGGAAGCCGGGAAAACCAAGCTTTCTAACCAATTGATCAAACTGGACTTGGTGGATGCCATGATCCAGGGGGCTAACCCGAACGTCAGCGATGCGGATAGCGATCAGATCGAACGTTCCGCTTGCCCGACCTGCGGTTCCTGTTCCGGCATGTTTACCGCTAACTCGATGAACTGCCTGACGGAAGCGCTGGGCCTGTCACAGCCGGGCAATGGCTCGCTGCTGGCGACCCACGCCGATCGTAAGCAACTGTTTTTGAACGCGGGTATGCGTATCGTTGAACTGACTAAACGCTACTACGAGCAGGATGATGCTAGCGCGCTGCCGCGAAATATCGCGACCAAGGCTGCGTTTGAAAACGCCATGACGCTGGACATCGCCATGGGCGGTTCCACCAACACCGTTCTGCACTTGCTGGCCTCCGCGCAGGAAGCAGAAGTGGATTTCACCATGGACGACATCGACCGTCTGTCACGCCGTGTGCCGCAGCTGTGTAAAGTGGCACCGAGCACGCAGAAATACCACATGGAAGACGTACACCGTGCGGGTGGGGTGATCGGTATTCTGGGCGAACTGGATCGTGCCGGATTGCTGAACCGCGATGTGCGTAATGTGCTGGGCAAAAGCCTGACGGAAACGCTGAACGCTTACGACGTCATGCTGACCGATGATGACGCGGTGAAAAGCATGTACTCCGCAGGGCCAGCGGGCATTCGTACCACACAGGCGTTTTCACAGGATTGCCGCTGGGAGTCGCTGGATACCGATCGTGAACAGGGCTGTATCCGTGCGCGTGAGCACGCCTACAGTCAGGATGGCGGTCTGGCTGTGCTGTACGGCAACATCGCGGAAAAAGGCTGTATCGTAAAAACCGCCGGTGTGGATGAAGGTAGCCTGGTGTTCCGTGGTCCGGCCAAAGTGTACGAATCGCAGGATGACGCCGTGGAAGCCATTCTGGGCGGTAAGGTGGTCGCGGGTGATGTTGTGGTTATCCGTTACGAAGGGCCGAAAGGCGGGCCGGGCATGCAAGAGATGCTCTACCCGACCAGCTTCCTGAAATCCATGGGATTGGGTAAAGCCTGTGCATTGATCACTGACGGTCGTTTCTCCGGCGGCACCTCTGGGCTTTCCATCGGTCATGCTTCGCCTGAAGCGGCCAGTGGCGGCACCATCGGGCTGGTGGAAGAGGGTGACATCATTGCCATCGATATTCCTAACCGTACCATTGAGCTGGTGGTAGCGAAAGATGAACTGGCACGCCGTCACGATGCGGAGCTGGCGCGCGGCGATGCTGCCTTTACGCCGAAAAACCGTCAGCGTCAGGTGTCCTTTGCCTTGCGTGCTTACGCCAGTCTGGCAACCAGCGCGGACCAAGGCGCGGTACGCGATAAGAGCAAGCTGGGAGGCTAAGTTCAATGGCGGTATCACTCCCTCTCCCCGACGCTCCGTGCGGCGCGGAGTATTTGCGTGCGGTGTTGCGCGCGCCGGTCTATGAAGTGGCACAGGTGACGCCGCTTCAGCCGATGGATAAACTCTCGGCGCGTCTTGGCAACACCATTGTGGTGAAGCGCGAGGACCGTCAGCCGGTGCACAGTTTCAAACTGCGTGGTGCCTATGCCATGTTGGCAACCCTGACCGAAGCGCAGAAAGCGCACGGTGTGGTAACGGCCTCCGCCGGTAACCACGCACAGGGCGTGGCGCTTTCGGCCAGTAAGCTCGGCATCAAGGCGCTGATCGTCATGCCGGTCGCCACCGCGGATATCAAAGTGGATGCGGTGCGCGGTTTTGGCGGTGAAGTGCTGCTGCACGGCGCCAATTTCGACGAAGCCAAGGCCCGTGCGATTGCGCTGTCGCAAGAGCAGCATATGACCTTCATTCCGCCGTTCGATCACCCGGCCGTGATTGCCGGGCAGGGAACGCTGGCGATGGAGCTGTTGCAGCAGGATGCGCATCTCGATCGCGTGTTTGTGCCAGTCGGTGGCGGTGGTCTGGCAGCCGGCGTGGCGGTGTTGATCAAACAACTGATGCCGCAGATTAAAGTGATCGGCGTTGAGGAGGAAGATTCCGCATGCTTACGTGCGGCATTGGATGCCGGACACCCGGTGGATTTGCCGCGCGTTGGATTGTTCGCCGAAGGCGTGGCGGTCAAGCGCATCGGCGATGAAACCTTCCGTCTGTGCCGGGAATATCTGGATGATGTCATCACCGTGGACAGCGATGCGATTTGTGCCGCACTGAAGGATATCTTTGAAGATGTGCGGGCGATAGCTGAGCCGTCTGGTGCACTGGCACTGGCGGGGATGAAGAAGTATATCCAGCAGCACGGCATTCAGGGTGAACGGCTGGCGCATATTCTGTCGGGTGCCAACGTCAACTTCCACGGCCTGCGCTACGTCTCTGAACGCTGTGAACTGGGTGAACAGCGTGAGGCATTGCTGGCGGTAACCATCCCTGAGCGCAAGGGCAGCTTTTTGACCTTTTGCCAACTGCTGGGTGGTCGCTCGGTGACCGAGTTCAACTACCGCTACGCCGATGACAAGGACGCCTGCATTTTCGTGGGGGTGCGTCTGACGCGTGGTCATGCGGAGTGGGATGAGATTATTGCAGAGCTCTCCGCGGGCGGTTATCAGGTGGTCGATCTCTCCGATGATGAAATGGCGAAGCTCCATGTGCGTTACATGGTCGGTGGACGTCCTTCCAAGCCGTTGCGGGAACAGCTTTACAGCTTCGAGTTTCCGGAATCTCCCGGAGCGCTGCTGAAGTTCCTGCACACGCTCGGCACGCACTGGAACATCTCGCTGTTCCACTATCGCAGCCACGGCACCGATTTTGGTCGCGTGCTGGCGGCGTTCGAAGTGACCGAGCGCGATCTGGAGTTTGAGCAACGTTTGCAGGCGCTGGGCTACGAGTGCCATGACGAAACCCAAAATCCGGCGTTTCGTTTCTTCCTGGCCGGTAACGCGGCGTAATGTCAGTGTGCCCGACGGTGGAATTTCACCGCCGGGCGCGCTATCGTGGTTGCCATTCAAGGGATTAGCAATGGCAGACCATCATGACGACGTTCAACGGTTTCTCGCAGCAGAGCCTGACTTTTCTTCAACAGGTTCGACAGGAAAACAGCAAAGAGTGGTTTGACGACAACCGCGCGATATACGATGAGACGCTGGTTGCCCCGTTTCGCGCGCTGGTCGATGATTTGAGCCTGACGATGCTACCGATCGACGATCAGTTTGAAATTCGTCCCGCCATTGGCAAAACCCTGTCGCGTATCCATCGTGATACCCGTTTTTCTCACGACAAATCCCGCTACCACAGCCAGATGTGGCTGACGTTTAAACGCCCGCGTAAAGACTGGACGGACGCGCCGGTGTACTTTTTCGAAATTGGCCCGGATTTCTGGCGTTATGGCTTGGGATACTACAGCGCCACGCGCGATACCATGGCGCTGTTTCGCCAGACGCTGCGCGACAACCCGCAGGCCTTTTTGGCAATGGCCGCGTGTCTGGCGCCTACGTTTACGCTGGAAGGCGAAAGCTATAAACGTCCACTTATCAAGGATCAGCCTGCGGAATTGGCGACCTGGTACAACCGTAAATCCTTCGCTGCCATGACCACGCGGCAAGATATGGACGCGCTGTTTTCTGCTGATTTGGTTACCACGCTGGCACAGGGTTTTCGCCAACTGGAGCCGCTGTATCGCTATCTGATGGGCATTGAGAGCATGAAGCGGCTGACGCCTGAACAGGAGGAGGGAAGCTGGTCGAGCTTCCCGGCGTCAGCGCGTTTTGAACGTTAGGGTTTTTGCCGCGTCATCACCATGTTGAACAGGTAGCTTTCGCCCTGCGTATCAAACGTCGAGATGCGAATTTCGTCATCGCTCACGCAGGTAAACAGGATCTTGGTGGTGCCGCCAAAGCTGCTTTCCCGGCGGCCAATCGCCTGCGTATCACTCATCTGGCGGGCGGTAAACTCACCGTCATCCAGCCGGTTGGCGTAGCGGAACGCGACGGAAATGTTGCCGCTGATTTTCCCTTTTTCCTGCGTCATGTCCAAACCGACCTCATTATAGGGTGCTTTCTGATCGTACATTTCCTGAAAATAGCTGCCGAGGTTGTCGTATTCTTCCTTGGTGAGGTCCTGCAAATAATCCTCGTAGCTGAACGCCCCATGGAAACACCCGGTGGTTTTGATCGGGGTAATGGGCGTCGGTAACGCGTGCTGGGCCACCTGATTGAGGTAGCGCAGTCGGTTAAGCTGCTGCTGATAGCGCTGGCGCAGGCAATCCTCATCCTGGCATTGGTTACGCGTGGTGAGCCAACTGCGTTGAAACAGGTTTAATGCCTGTTCAAAGGGCTGGCTCTGTGTATAGGTGGTCAGCGCCGATCGTGCGGTCTTCCACTCCTGCGCCAGTTCATCATCCAACTGGCCGAGCAGCGGGCTTTGGCAAATCTGTTTTTCCTGCGCGCTGGTGGCATTGGCACAGTCGAACGAGACAGCCTGTGCATGAGGCACAAACGCGCAAGCCGCCAATGCCGCCACGGCAGAGAACACAGAGAGCTTCATAGGGGATCCTGTTTCATTCCTTGAGCAATTAGTGTTTGTTATACAGCCATCTGCGCTGCTCCGCCAGTCCAGTGCACCAACGTAGAGTGCCATGACCGTTTAACACAATCTCTTCCTGTTGGCCGATGTGTTAACAACGTAGCGGCATGTCCAGAATCGAAAACTGATATTCGCGACGGCGGAGTGACGTTAAGCTATTCACTAATTGTATCGGGTGTTAGCCCGAGTGATTCGGTCTTATCAGGGATGTCTTGTGGCATTTTCCTGCGAAAATGATATGTCTTGCGGTTCACGTTCACCAGACATCAGGAGCAGATTCGTGACGGCAAGGCTGTAACGATAGAACATCCCCATGGTGAATCCCTTTCATTTTTACAACGCAATGTTAAATGCAAAGTAAGAAAAATTAATGCAATTGCATAAATGCAATTGAGACGAGTTTGCATTTGAAATAGTCTTTTTTTTGCATTATCAGCCACGAATATGTTGGCTTATTTGTGATGCATAAAAATAGTATTGCAGTGAAGGATGAGCGTGTGTCTGAAAATAAAAGGAAATTTTACCTCATTGGGCGGTTATTTTTCGGTTATGTCACGGTACTGAGTGTTGCATCGTCGCTATTAATGGCTGTGCAAACGTTGGCCGCCGAAACGGTAACCGGTAACGCTGATGTGATGGTGGTCATTGCACAAGACGAGCAAAATACCGCGTTCCCCGCTGGTGGAATGATAGCGAAACAGAGTGCCGCCGGTACAAAAACGCAAATGCCGTTGGTAAAGACGCCACAGTCGATTGCGGTGGTCACGCGCGCACAAATGGACAAGCAGCGGGTGAGATCCGTCTCCGATGCGTTTAATTACTCTGCCGGCGTGCTTCCAAATTACCGGGGCTCCTCTAACCGCAATGATGAAACCATCATGCGCGGTTTTCGCTATGCGCCTAAATTTCTTGATGGGCTGAGTTTTGGCCTGATCGGGCAAGGTGCCTGTATTGGAAAGATCGATCCCTGGTTGTTAGAACGCGTTGAATTGATTCGCGGCCCGGCGTCTGTCATGTATGGTCAGGTCGATCCTGGCGGTACGGTTATTATGACCAGCAAACGTCCCACGGCGGAAAAGATTCGCCACGTACAGTTTAGTGCGGGTAACCAACGTTTTGGTGAAGCCGCGTTTGATTTCGGCGGTGTGCTAAGCGATGACAGCGCACTGTTATATCGCTTGAACGGGATAGCCAATACCCGGCAGCAATTTGTTAAAGATGCCAAACAACAACGCATTGCGATTGCCCTGGCGTTGACGTGGTTGCCCAATGCCGACACCAGTCTGACCGTACTGACCCGTTACCAATACGACCCTGAGGCGGGTTTTCGTAACTTCCTGCCCGCTTACGGCACGGTGTTTGCCACCAACGCCGGTTATATCCCTTACTCGCTGAATGTCAGCGATCCGAATTACCATCACTCAACGCGTGAGCAGATAGCGTTCGGTTATATTTTTGGGCACTCCTTTAACAGGGCGATTTCTGTTCAACAGGATCTGCGCTACTCACAGTTGCATGATAACTATAAATCTCTGGTTTACAGCACCGGCGGCAGCGTCACGGATACTACGCTAACGCGTAACCAGCAACGTGAAAAAATAGATGCTGATGAATTGGGGATCGATACCCAATTGAAAGCAAACTTCGTCACTAGCTCGGTCAACCATACCCTACTGGCTGGGTTGGATTATATCTGGCAGAAGTGTGACGCTAATTTGTGGCTCAATAGCGGAAGTCAGTACGATTTTGATTGGGCTCACCCTCACTATGGTGGGTCTTATCTGGAAAATGACAGCGACTTGCCCTTGGTACGCAGCGCGTTTAAAAAGCTCGATCAGGTAGGGCTCTATGCGCAGGATCAGGCGGTATGGCAGCAGCGGAACCTGCTACTCTCTGGGCGTCACGATTGGACAGAAATTCGTACCTACGAGAGCACGCTCAACAATGCCAAAAGGCAGTCGAATGATGATGATTTTACCGGTCGCGCGGCGCTGCTGTATGCGTTTGAGAATGGTTTTTCACCCTATATCAGCTACAGCACTTCCTTTGAGCCTAATCTGGACAGCGGCATTCCGGGGTCGGCACCCTTCAAACCCACAACCGGTGAGCAAACTGAAGTGGGGATAAAGTTTTAGCCAGTGGGCCGCAACACCTTGTTAACGCTATCGTTGTTTGACATCACGCAGAAAAACATCACGTCATGGAACAGCAAACTCAAGTTCAACGAGCAAATTGGCAAAGTCGAATCACGAGGCGCTGAAGCGGAACTCCATACCCAAATCACACCCGCACTGAGCCTGATGTCGGCGTACAGTTATACGGAGGCGGAGACGAAAGAGAGCACCAATGCGAGCACGCCAGCAGGGAACAGGCCAGCGGCGACGCCACGCCATATGGCCTCCGCCTGGGGCACCTACTTTGTTCACTACGGCCCGCTGGCCGGGCTGACTGTGGGAACCGGTGTACGTTACATCGGCAGTAGCTATGGCGATAACAAGGAGAGTTTCAGTGTGCCGCACTACATCCTGTATGACGCGATGGTGAGCTATGATTTGGGCTCAGCCTCACCGCAGTGGAAAGGTGCGGTGTTGCAGATCAATGTCAACAACCTGACCGATAAGCATTATGTGGCCTCTTGCAGTAATAACGAAGCCTGCTTCTACGGCGTTGGACGCTCGATTATCGCGACGGTTAGCTACCGCTGGTAATCCCTCAAACACTGTCCTGCAAGATATGCCAGAACGCGGCAATCAATGGCTCATTGAGTCGCTTTTTCTGCACGCAAACGCCGAGTTCAAACGGTTCCATCGCTTGCTCCAGCAATACGGAAACGCGGTTACGCACTGGCTCTGGGCTGTTTTCCAGCACCACGTCCGGGATCAACGAGATGCCGCAGCCCAGTGCCACCATCGACACCATTGCCTCGTGCCCCGACACGGTGGCGTAAATCAGCGGATTGGCGATGTGGTGACGACGGAACCAGACATCAATTCGTTTTCGCACCGGGCCGTGTTCGGGCAAAATAAACGGAATCTGTGCCCAGTCTGGATTGGGTTGCCGTACCATCGACTGCACCGGTGATGCCAGCGCTGGGGCAATTAGTACCAGGGGGATCTTGCCGATAGGCATAAAATCGATGGTGGTAGGTAAGGTTTCCGGGTGGCCCGCGATGCCGAGATCGGCTTCATTGGACTGCACTTTTTCCACCGCATCGGCGGCATCGCAGGTTGTTAGCTTGATTTCGACCAGCGGATGCTGGGCGCGGAAACGGTCGAGGATCGGCGTTAGATGGCTATAGGTGGCAGTCACGGAATAGAAAATGCGTAGCTCACCGCTCAATGAAGGCCCTCGTTGCCCAATGGCGTGGCGCAACTGCTCGTGATGCAGCAGCGTTTGCTGAGCAAATTGTTTCAATTGCTCACCTGCATCGGTCAGTTGCACCATGCGGTTATCACGTAAAAACAGGGTTTGCCCGACATCCTCTTCCAGTCGTTGGATTTGGCGTGACAAGGTTGACGGACTCAGGTGCATGGCTTTGGCGGTGCGCCCGAAATGGCGGCTGTCACACAGGTGCAGAAACAGTTTCAAATCTCGTAAATCCATGTGCGCACGGCCTCATTTTCGTCTTGCAGTTATTGCAATGTCATCTTGTTAATATATCAATTTAAGCAATACTTTTCCTGTCATATCATGAGGGCATTCAGGCTTCCCTGACAGGAAACCTCTTCTGAACACTCGCAATTAACAGATTAAACGGAGTTGTGCATGGCTAACTATTTCAACACTTTGAACCTGCGTCAGCAGTTGGCGCAATTGGGTGTATGTCGTTTCATGGGACGTGAAGAATTTGCAGACGAAGCGAACTACCTGAAAGGCAAAAAAGTGGTGATCGTCGGTTGCGGCGCGCAAGGGCTGAACCAGGGTTTGAATATGCGTGATTCCGGGCTGGATATCGCCTATGCGCTGCGTGCAGAAGCTATCGCGGAAAAACGTGCGTCATGGCGTAAAGCGACTGAAAACGGTTTTAAAGTCGGCACCTATGAAGAGCTGATCCCGCAGGCGGATCTGGTGGTGAACTTGACGCCAGACAAGCAGCACTCCGCTGTGGTTCAGTCTGTTCAACCGCTGATGAAGCAGGGTGCATCTCTGGGTTACTCTCACGGTTTCAACATCGTTGAAGTGGGTGAGCAGATCCGTAAAGACATCACCGTGGTGATGGTGGCGCCGAAATGTCCGGGCACCGAAGTACGTGAAGAGTACAAACGCGGCTTTGGTGTTCCGACGCTGATCGCGGTTCACCCGGAAAACGACCCGAAAGGTGAAGGCATGGCGATCGCCAAGGCCTGGGCTGCCGCTACTGGTGGTCACCGTGCGGGCGTACTGCAATCTTCTTTCGTTGCTGAAGTGAAATCTGACCTGATGGGCGAGCAGACCATCCTGTGTGGTATGTTGCAAGCAGGTTCTTTGCTGAGCTTTGACAAACTGGTTGCTGAAGGCACCGATCCTGCCTATGCGGAAAAACTGATTCAGTTCGGCTGGGAAACCATTACCGAAGCGCTGAAGCAAGGCGGCATCACGCTGATGATGGATCGTCTGTCTAACCCGGCAAAACTGCGTGCTTACGCGCTGTCTGAGCAGTTGAAAACGATCATGGCACCGCTGTTCCAGAAACACATGGACGATATCATCTCCGGTGCGTTCTCCAGCGGCATGATGGAAGACTGGGCCAATGACGACATTAAACTGCTGACCTGGCGTGAAGAAACCGGTAAATCCGCGTTTGAAAATGCCCCGCAGTTCGACGGTAAAATCGCAGAGCAAGAATATTTTGACCACGGCGTACTGATGATCGCTATGGTTAAAGCCGGTGTAGAACTGGCGTTCGAAACCATGGTAAGCGCGGGCATCATCGAAGAATCCGCTTACTACGAATCGCTGCACGAACTGCCGCTGATTGCGAACACCATTGCACGTAAGCGTCTGTATGAAATGAACGTGGTTATCTCTGACACCGCAGAATACGGTAACTACCTGTTCGCGAATGCCGCAGTGCCGTTGCTGAAACAGGCATTCATGGCTTCACTGCAAGCGGGCGACATCGGTAAACCGGTGGCAGCCAGCAGCGTGGACAATGCGCAGCTGCGCGACGTCAATGATGCGATTCGCAACCACCCGATCGAAGCGGTTGGTCAGAAACTGCGTGGCTACATGAAAGACATGAAACGCATTGCGGTTGCAGGCTAAGAATAAACGCATTACTTCGGCAATGAAAAAAGGCGCAACCGTGGTTGCGCCTTTTTTATGCGTGAAACACATCGTTCCTTAGCGGCTCTGGAACTGGGTTTCCGCCTGTTGGAAGCGATCGGTGACGGCTTTGGAAGGCGCACGACTCATCAGGCTAACGATAAAGATCGCCAGGCTGGCAAAGAGAAAGCCGGGGATGATTTCATACAGATTAAACCAGGCATTCTGTTTCCAGATAATCACCGTGGCAGCTCCGATCAGCATACCGACCAGCGCGCCGTTACGCGTCATACGCGGCCACAGCAGGGAAATCAGGATCACCGGGCCAAACGCGGCCCCAAAGCCGGCCCAAGCGTAGCTGACCAGCCCCAACACGCGGTTTTCTGGGTTGGCGGCCAACACGATTGAAATGATGGCAATCAGTAACACCATAATGCGACCAACCCAGACCAGCTCGCGCTGCGTAGCGCCGGGACGGAAGAAGGGGCGGTACAAGTCTTCGGTAATGGCGCTGGAACAGACCAGCAGCTGACAGCTCAGGGTGCTCATTACCGCCGCCAGAATAGCGGAAAGTAACACACCGGCGATCCACGGGTTAAACAGCAGCATGGAAAGCTCAATAAATACCCGCTCGGCATTGTTGGTGACGTTGCCCGCTTGTTCCGGATGATTGCTGAAGTAGGCGATACCGAAGAAGCCCACGCTCACCGCACCCGCGAGACACAGGATCATCCAGGTCGTACTGATGCGGCGTGCGCTGCGAATGGTGTGGTGAGAATCTGCCGCCATAAAGCGCGCCAGAATGTGCGGCTGTCCAAAGTAGCCCAGACCCCAACCCAGCAACGAAATGATGGCGATAACGTCCAACCCTTTGAACATATCCAGATTGGCCGGGTTTTTCGCCGCGATAACCAACAGAGACGTATCGATTCCATCCAGCGCCAGAATCACCATCCGGTGTCAGGATCAAGGCGAAAATCATCAGCGTGGCCTGTACCGTATCCGTCCAACTGACTGCCAGATAGCCACCGATAAAGGTATAGGCGATGGTAGAGGCTGCACCGACCCACAATGAGGTGGTGTAGCTCATGCAAAAGGTGCTTTCGAACAAGCGGGCACCGGCAACGATGCCAGAAGCGTAGTAAATGGTAAAAAACACCAGAATAATCAAGGACGCAATGACTCTCAGGATTTTTCTGGTGTCTTCGAAACGGTGTGTGAAATAGTCTGGCAAGGTCAGCGCGTTGTGGTTCACTTCTGTGTGAACGCGCAGACGGCCTGCAACCCAGCGCCAGTTGAGGTAAGCGCCGATAGTCAGTCCGATAGCGATCCAGCTTTCAGAAATGCCGGAAATAAATATCGCGCCTGGCAACCCCATCAGCAGCCAGCCGCTCATGTCAGAAGCCCCCGCTGAAAGTGCCGTGACCACACTGCCCATCCGGCGTCCACCCAGAATATAGTCGCCAAGGGTGGTGGTTGAGCGATAGGCGGCCAGGCCGATCAAGACCATTCCGAAGATATACACCAGAAAGGTCACCAGCATGGGTGTACTCATTGTCATTAGAATCTCCAAGTTAAAGCGCCCTGTCTATCCCCATAGGGCATAAAGGCAAATCATATTGTTGGTATAACCTGACGGGAACGACGTCAGGTAAAGCGCAGTCTGCACGATTGCGCATCCCTCGTGCAGCCTGTTTTTTCTTATAATGCAAAGCGTTAACGATTTGTTATATTTCCCCGTCACACCAATGTTATACACTTGTTAACTGCATTGCATCTTATGGCAACTCGCGAAAACCAGGTTGCATAATCCGATAACGACGGCCAAGCTTCGAAGGCATACCTTCAACAAATCAACGTTATCCGATCCCTCACTATCGATGATTATCTTGGCTTCACTGGAGTGAAACGATGGGATTCTCCACTATAGCGGTAAAGCTTGACGATGCGACCCGCAATCGTATCGAACGTACAGCGCAGCGCCTTGATCGCACATCGCATTGGTTGATTGAGTACGCTATTTTTTGTTATCTCGACGCCGTCGAGCGCGATGGTAAGGCTCCTGACATCACACCAGAGCAGGGTAAAGCATTTCAACGCGCGCCGGAGATTACGCCGCAATCTCGTCAGGAAGGAAACTATCAGCCGTTTTTAGCTTTCACTCAAACGCTTTTACCCCGTTCACCGCAGCGTGATGCTATCACGGCGGCATACCGCCGTTCCGAGGGCGAAATGGTGCCGTTACTGCTCGAGCGGGTAGAACCGATGGCATCAATGGCCCCGGCGGTGCAGGCGCTGGCCTATCGATTGGCGCAGACGCTGCGGCGTGAACAGCAGACCCATGGGCGAGCGGGACGGGTGCAAAGTTTGTTACAGGCCTTTTCCCTGTCATCGTCAGAGGGGGGTTGCGCTGATGTGTCTGGCAGAAGCGTTGCTGCGCATTCCCGATGCCTCAGCGCGCAATGCGCTGATCCGTGACAAGATCAGCAGCGGAGACTGGCATTCCCATTTAGGGAAAGGGCAATCGCTGTTCGTCAATGCGGCAACCTGGGGACTGCTGCTGACCGGAAAGCTGGTTGCGACGCACAGTGAAACGCGTCTGGCACACACCCTGAAGCAACTGATTAACAAGGGGGGCGAGCCGGTCATTCGATTGGGGATGGATCGCGTGATGCGCCTGATGAGGGAGCAGTTTGTTACTGGAGAAACCATCGATGAGGCGCTGTCCAACGCGGAACATCTGGAACAGCAGGGATTTCGCTATTCCTATGACATGCTGGGCGAAGCGGCCCTCACCGAGCAGGATGCGGAGGCTTACCTCAACGCTTATCAGCAGGCGATTCATGCGATTGGCAGGGCATCGCAGGGGCGCGGGGTGTATGAGGGGCCGGGTATCTCCATCAAGCTGTCGGCGCTGCATCCACGTTATAGTCGCGCGCAGTACGATCGCGTCATGGAGGTGCTCTATCCCCGTTTGTTGGCGTTGACGTTGCAGGCGATGCAGTACGACATCGGCATTAATATTGATGCGGAAGAAGCGGAACGGCTAGAGATCTCCCCCGATCTGTTGAAGCGGTTGTGCCATGAGCCTGCGCTGGCGGGGTGGAAAGGGATCGGTTTTGTGGTGCAGGCCTACCAGAAACGCTGCCCGTTTGTGATTGATTTCCTTATCGACCTGGCACAGCGTACCCAGCGACGCCTGATGGTGCGATTGGTGAAAGGTGCCTACTGGGACAGCGAAATCAAACGCACGCAAATAGACGGCCTGGAGGATTACCCCGTCTATACCCGTAAAGTCTATACCGATGTCGCCTGTCTGGCCTGCGCCCGCCAACTGCTGGCGGCACCGGATGCCATTTACCCGCAGTTCACTACCCACAATGCTCATACCCTGAGCGCGGTGTATACGCTGGCCGGTGACAGTTATTACCCTGGACAATATGAATTTCAATGCCTGCACGGTATGGGGGAGGCGCTTTATTCGCAGGTCGTCGGTCCCGAAGAACAGGGCAAGTTGGCGCGCCCCTGTCGGATCTATGCCCCCGTCGGCACCCATGAAACCCTGCTGGCCTATTTGGTGCGACGTTTATTGGAAAATGGTGCCAACACCTCATTTGTTAACCGTATTGCGGATGCGGAGGTCTCGCTGGAGCAACTGATTGCCAGCCCGATAGCTGAAGTGCAGGCGCTGGCTTACAAAGAGGGGGCTCCCGGCTGCCCGCATCCGCGAATTCCTCTACCCGCTCAACTCTACGGTGCAGAACGTTGCAATGCGCAAGGCGTAGACCTGACCGATGAGCGCCGCCTGCAAATGCTCGCTGCGGCCTTAAGCGCCGACGCCGCGCAGGTACGGCATGCGGCACCGATTATGGTCGATGCATCATCGCCGCTGGCGGCTCGGCCAGTGATCAATCCGGCCCAACAGCACGATATCGTGGGGTACGTGCGTGATGCCAGCGAGGAGGATGTGCGCATTGCGTTGGGCCGTGCGGTGCAGGCCGCAGAACGGTTCTCGGCGGCGTCGCTTCCGCAGCGGATTGCCAGCCTGCAACGCGCTGCCAGCTTGCTGGAAGCGGCGTATCCGCAGTTCATCGGGTTATTGGTGCGCGAGGCGGGGAAAACCGTGCCAAATGCCATTGCTGAAATACGCGAAGCGGTGGACTTCTTGCGCTATTACGCACGGCAGTCTGCTACGGTGTCATTGGAACAGGTTTGCCCGCTGGGCGTGGTGGTTTGCATTAGTCCGTGGAACTTCCCGTTGGCCATTTTTACAGGGCAGATTGCTGCCGCACTGGCAGCGGGGAATGCGGTACTGGCAAAACCGGCGGAGCAAACGCCTCTGGTAGCCGCGTTGGCGGTGCAACTGCTGCATCAGGCTGGCATTGCGCCTGATGTGTTGCAACTGCTGCCCGGCGCTGGTGCGCGATGCGCGCGTCAATGGCGTGCTGTTTACCGGATCTACCGCGGTTGCCAAGAGCTTGCAGCGCACGTTGGCAGACCGGCTGGATGCGCACGGGCAACCTGCGGTGCTGATCGCTGAAACCGGTGGGATGAATGCCATGATTGTCGATTCGTCCGCGCTGACGGAGCAGGTGGTCAGCGATGTTATGGCCTCCGCCTTTGACAGCGCAGGGCAACGTTGTTCAGCATTGCGTCTGCTCTGTCTTCAGGAGGACATTGCAGAAGCGACCTTGAACATGCTGCGTGGCGCCATGGCGCAGTTTCGCGTGGGCAATCCCGACAGTCTGGCAACGGACTGCGGCCCGGTGATTGACGATGAAGCCCGCGAACGGATCGAGCAACATATTCACCTGATGCAAGCGGAAGGGCATTCGGTGTTTCAGGCGGCTTTTGGCGCACAGGCGTGCCTGGCCTCATGGCGACAGGGCACCTTTGTATTACCGACGCTGATTGAACTGGAGCACGTAGCCAGCTTGCAACAAGAGATCTTTGGTCCGGTGCTGCACGTGGTGCGTTATGCCCGAGAGGGGCTGGATACGTTGATTGAGGAGATCAACGCCCTGGGGTATGGGCTCACGCTGGGCGTCCATTCACGGATTGATGAAACCATTTCGCGTATCACGCAGCGGGCGCATGTGGGTAACCAATACGTCAATCGCAATATGGTGGGGGCTGTGGTCGGCGTTCAGCCATTCGGGGGCGAAGGGCTGTCCGGTACGGGGCCGAAAGCGGGCGGGCCGCTCTATTGCCACGCTTGCAGAGAACACCGCCTGGCCTACCCAGCGCAGCGAGTAGCGCATTGGGCGTCAATGCCACATTGGCAACGACGCCGGAACGTGCGGGGTTTGCGCTACTGGTTGACTGGGCGCAACAACAGGGACGGCTGGCAGTGTTCGAAGCGGCGCAGCGCTACCGTGCCTGGGGGCGCCGTCAGCGGTATGATACGCCCGCTGCCGGGGCCTACTGGCGAACGCAATACCTATATGCTGACACCGCGCGATAACGTGTTGTGTCTGGCGCAGGAAAGCGATGATATTCTGCGCCAGTTGGCGGCGCTGCTGGCCGTGGGCAGTAACGCATTATGGCCTGACAGTGCAGCGTTACGTGAACTTGCCCGCAGCTTGCCACTGGAAGTGCAGAGCCGCATCCGTTTTACGCCGGAATGGCAACAGGAAAGTGAGCATATTGGCGCGGTTATCTGTCACGGCGAGAGCGACATGCTGCGTGAGGTTAATCAGCAGATTACGCAATGGACGGGAGCGATTATTCCTCTGCTCGGCTGTGAACCCGGCAGTGACACGATCCCACTGGAGCGGTTATGGCATGAACGTGTGCTCAGCGTGAATACGGCGGCAGCGGGGGGAAATGCCAGCCTGCTGATGATGACGGAGTAATCACTCCGTACGCGCCGCGCACACTGCGCGGCGCAACAACACAGAACGCCGGTTGCCAGAACGCTTAGTTGCGGTACAGCACCTTGATGATGTGATAGCCGAACTGGGTTTTTACCGGTCCAAAGGGTTTCAGCAATTCGCAGGAAAATACCGCCTTGTCAAAAGCGGGCACCATATCGCCCTGACGGAACTCACCCAGATTGCCCCCATCCCGTTTGGATGGGCAGGTAGAGTGCTTTTTGGCTAACTGCTGAAAGTCTGCCCCTTGCGCCAATTGGTCCAGTAGATCATTCGCCTGTTGTTCTGTATCGACCAGAATATGCAGTGCAGATGCCGTTTTCGCCATGGGAATACCTTTCATGTGATTAAGAAGCGTGAATTGAACAGGCCTCACGCCGACGCCGATGGCTGGCAATGTAGCACGATGCATGTCTGATGTGGATCGGTAAAGGCGAATCCTGCCATCAAGATCTGCGTGGCTTTCTGCTACAATCGGTTTCCGTTTTTATTGCGAGCTGAACGTCATGCGCCTGAATCCCAGTCAACAACATGCTGTCGAATTTGTCACCGGCCCTTGTCTGGTGCTGGCTGGCGCGGGATCAGGCAAAACGCGCGTTATCACCAACAAGATTGCTCATCTGATCCGTCAGTGCGGCTATCAGGCGCGTCATATCGCCGCGGTGACCTTTACCAACAAGGCCGCACGGGAAATGAAAGCGCGCGTGGCGCAGACCTTAGGGCGCAAAGAGACGCGCGGGTTGCTGATCGCCACCTTCCACACCCTGGGGCTGGAGGTCATTAAACGGGAATATGCCGCGTTGGGCATGAAGGCGAACTTCTCGCTGTTTGACGATCAGGATCAGGCCGCGCTGCTCAATGAACTGACGGAAACCTGGTTGGAAGGGGATAAAACCCAGCTACAGCAGTTGACCTCCACCATTTCCAACTGGAAAAACGATCTGATGGACCCGGCGCAGGCGGCGGCATCGGCGCAGTCGGAGCGCGATAAGCTGTTTGCGCACTGTTATGGCCTGTATCACGACCACTTGCGCGCCTGTAACGTACTGGATTTTGACGATCTGATCCTGTTGCCAACGCTGCTGTTCAAGCGCAATGAAGAGGTGCGTGAGCGCTGGCAAAACCGCTTGCGCTACCTGCTGGTGGATGAGTATCAGGACACCAACACCAGCCAGTATGAACTGATCAGACTGCTGGTTGGTGCACGTGCGCGCTTTACCGTGGTCGGAGATGACGACCAATCTATCTACTCTTGGCGCGGTGCCCGTCCGCAAAACCTGGTGCTGCTTTCACAGGATTTCCCTCAGCTTGAAGTGATCAAGCTGGAGCAAAATTACCGTTCTTCGGGCCGTATTCTCAAAGCGGCCAACATCCTGATCGCCAATAACCCACACTTATTTGAAAAAAAACTCTTTTCGGAACTGGGTTACGGCAGTGAACTGAAGGTGATCAACGCCAACAATGAAGACCACGAGGCGGAACGGGTGGTGGGCGAACTGATTGCCCATCACTTTATCAACAAGACGCAGTACAGTGACTATGCCATCCTCTATCGTGGCAACCATCAGTCGCGACTGTTTGAAAAGATGCTGATGCAAAACCGCATTCCCTATCGCATCTCCGGCGGTACCTCCTTCTTTTCTCGTCCTGAAATCAAAGATCTGTTGGCCTATCTGCGTGTTTTGACCAACGCGGATGACGACAGCGCCTTTCTGCGCATCGTCAACACTCCTAAACGAGAAATTGGCCCCGCGACGCTACAGAAACTGGGGGAGTGGGCCAATGTGCGCAACAAAAGCCTGTTTACCGCCAGTTTTGATTTGGGGCTGGAGGCACACCTGTCTGGCCGTGGGTTGTCCTCACTGCAACGGTTTACCCACTGGATGCGGGAAATTGCCCAGCAGGCTGAGCGAGAACCGGTGGTGGCGGTGCGCGACCTCATTCACGGGCTGGATTATGAAAGCTGGCTGTATGAAACCTCAACCAGCCCGAAAGCGGCGGAAATGCGTATGAAAAACGTCAATCAGCTGTTTAGCTGGATGACGGAAATGCTGGCAGGCTCGGAGCTCGATGAACCGATGACGCTGACACAGGTGGTAACGAGGTTCACCCTGCGCGATATGATGGAGCGCGGCGAAAGCGAAGAAGAGGTGGATCAGGTGCAACTGATGACCCTGCACGCCTCCAAAGGGTTGGAATTTCCCTATGTGTATCTGGTGGGGATGGAGGAGGGACTACTGCCGCACCAGAGCAGCATTGACGAAGACAATGTCGATGAAGAGCGTCGCCTGGCGTATGTCGGTATCACACGGGCGCAGCGTGAACTGGTTTTTACCCTGTGCAAAGAGCGTCGCCAGTATGGCGAACTGGTGCGGCCAGAACCCAGCCGTTTCTTGCTGGAACTGCCGCAGGACGATCTGCAATGGGAAACAGCGCGCAAAGTGGTCAGCGCGCAAGAGCGGATGCAAAAGGGGCAAAGCCATCTGGCGAATCTGCGCGCGCAACTGGCGCAGGCGCGCGATAAGGAGTAATGCCCCGCTGTTACGGCGCGGCTTCCTCAATCACCAGCGGCCAGTGGGCATAGCCCTGCCAACGGCTTTCCTGCTCCAGCGCTTCTGCGCGCAGGGGATGGGCGGCCAGCCAGCCAGCAGGTAGCTGGATGTGCAGGGTATCGTCGTCCGCCCGCAAGATGCTGTCAGGCAAGGTGTCATCACGGCGACGGCTGGCGAAAATAATCGCCAGTCGCAACAAACGGCATAAGCGCTGCGCAGGCAGTACGGGTACGGCGTTTTGCTGATTCAATGACTGAAGATCGAGCGCACCACTCTGATTTAACACCAGAATAGCCAGCAATTTTTTCTGTGCCGGTGTGAAACCGGGAAGATCGCTGTTGCGTATGAGATAGGCGGCGTGTTGCGGAGCATTGCGAAAATCAATGGCCAAGCCGATTTCATGCAGAAAACCGGCGCTGTGCAGCAACTCGCGACATCGGTGATCCAACGGCCAATCCTGCGCCAGTTGGTGCAGGAAATTGTCGGCTAATGTGCTGACACGCTGGCCCTGTTCACCGTCTAACAGGTAGCGGCGTTGCAGATTGAGCAGCGTGCGCTGGCGAATATCCTGCTCTACGGGCAGGTGCAGCATCCCGTATACCAGGCCTTCGCGCAGTGCGCCACCGGCCAATGTCATACTCTGAATGCCAAGCTCCTGGAAAATCGCCAACAGAATGGACAATCCGCTGGGGAACACCAGCGCCCGCTCTAACGTCAGGCCGTCAATTTCCAGCTCTTCCAGCTTATGGCACGCGATGGCATGCTCTTTCAGGGCGCGCAGCTTGTCGAGCGTAATGTGCTCGTCCATGCCCGCAGCCACCATAATCTCTTGCAACGCTTGTACGGTACCGGATGCGCCCACGCACACTTGCCACCCCTGCGCACGCAGTTGGGCGGCCACGGGGCGTATCATGTCACCGGCAGCCTGTTCAGCACGGGCAAAATTTTCCGCTGTCAGGGTGCGATCGCTGAAATAACGCTCCAGCCAGGTCACGCATCCCATGGGCAAACTGAGTAACTGTGTGGCCTGTGCGGCGGTTCCGGTCGCCAGTTCGGTACTGCCACCGCCGATATCCACCACCAGACGTTGTTCCGGGCCGCCGGTGGTGTGGGCCACGCCCTGATAAATCAGGCGCGCTTCTTCTTCACCGCTGATGACTTGAATCGGCAAACCCAGGATCTGCTGCGCCTGCGCTAGAAATTCATCGGCATTGGTGGCAAGCCGCAGGGTCGCCGTCGCGACAACGCGGGTTTGCGTCTGAGGGATATCTTGCAAGCGTTCGGAAAACAGGCGTAAGCACTGCCAGCCGCGCTGCATGGCTTCCTGTGACAAGCGGTTATCACGATCCAATCCCGCAGCCAAACGCACTTTACGTTTAATGCGCGCTAGCGTTTGAATGCTGCCAGCGCTCTCCCGCACCACCAGCATATGGAAGCTGTTCGAGCCCAGATCGATCGCCGCATACAGCGAGGAAGCATTTAGCATGGATGCTTAACTCGGTCTTTTACGGTTGCCGCGCGGTGCGCCGCTACGACGTGGCGGGCCACTGCGACGCGGGCCACTGCTGGTGCGCGTGCGGGGCAAGCGCTTCGGCGCGGGCAGATTGGTCATCAGAGCATCGCTATCGTATTTGCTTACCGGGATTGAATGGCCCGTATATTGCTCAATGGCAGGCAGGTTCAGCGCATACTCTTCACAGGCCAGGCTGATGGAGAAACCGCTGGCACCGGCACGTCCGGTACGGCCGATGCGGTGCACATAGTCTTCGCAATCGTCCGGCAAGTCATAGTTGAATACGTGAGTGACAGCCGGAATATGCAGACCGCGCGCCGCAACATCGGTGGCGACCAGAATATCCAGGTTGCCCTGCGTGAAGTCATCCAGAATGCGCAGGCGTTTTTTCTGCGCTACGTCGCCAGTCAGCAGACCCACGCGATGGCCGTCCGCAGCCAGATGGCCCCAGATGTCTTCGCAGCGATGCTTGGTGTTAGCGAAGATGATGCAGCGGTCCGGCCACTCTTCTTCCAGCAACGTTTGCAGCAGGCGCATCTTCTCTTCGTTTGACGGATAGAACAGCTCTTCCTTGATGCGGTGCCCGGTTTTCTGCTCCGGCTCCACTTCAACGTACTCGGCGTTGTTCATCTGTTCAAACGCCAACTCACGCACACGGTATGACAACGTGGCGGAGAACAGCATGTTCAAGCGCTGCGTTACCGGCGGCATGCGGCGGAACAGCCAGCGAATATCTTTGATAAAGCCCAGATCGTACATTCTGTCGGCTTCATCCAGCACCACAACCTGAATGGCACCAAGGTTAATATGATTCTGCTTGGCGTAGTCGATCAAGCGGCCTGTGGTACCGATAAGGATATCAACACCCTGCTCCAGTACTTTAAGCTGCTTATCGTAACCGTCTCCGCCGTAAGCCAGACCCAGTTTCAAGCCTGTCGATTCTGCCAGCGCCTGTGCATCAGCGTGGATTTGCACGGCCAACTCGCGAGTGGGGGCCATGATCAGTGCGCGCGGCTGGTTGGTTTGACGCTCTGCCGAAGCAGGATGCGACAAGAGATAGTGGAAAGTAGACGCCAGAAATGCCAGCGTCTTGCCAGTTCCGGTTTGCGCCTGACCCGCGACGTCCCGACCATCAAGGGCGAGAGGTAGTGCGAGTGCCTGGATGGGCGTGCAGTTATAAAACCCTTTATTTTCAAGGGATTTGATTACCTGCGGGTGCAGCGCGAAGTCGGAAAACTTCTGTTCAGTCAAGTGTGTTTTGCTCATAGTGTGGTAGAATACCAGCTAACTATTGCTTTACGAAAGCGTATACAGTGAAATAAAGTCAAGCTTTGTTGGTTAATGCTACACCAACTCGCTAAAGATAATCCTGCGGAGTAAAAAATGAGCGATAAAATTATTCACCTGACAGACGACAGCTTCGAAACGGACGTGTTGCAGGCCGAAGGGGCAACACTGGTTGATTTTTGGGCCGAATGGTGTGGTCCCTGCAAAATTATCGCTCCCATTCTCGATGAAATCGCTGATGAATTCGAAGGTCGCATCACCGTTGCCAAGCTTAACATTGATGAAAATCCGGCGACTGCGCCGAAATATGGCATCCGTGGCATCCCGACCCTGCTGCTGTTCAAGAACGGTGAAGTGGCGGCAACGAAAGTAGGCGCGCCGTCCAAAGGCCAGTTGAAAGATTTTTTGAACACCAATCTGTAATGCCTGATAGATTTATCAACGCTATTTCATCGCACAAAGCGGTCAGTGTGGATTTCTCGTATTGACCGCTTGCCGCACGTCATGAAGCGTGCTAGATTCATCAGTACTGCATATCGTACTTGCCTATGTTTAAGCCTCACAGGCTTAAGCCTGAAAGTTTGAATCTATAGCATTACTCGCTGTCTATACCTTAACGCTGCCCGTTCGTGACAACAAATCGCACAAACACGGCATAAGAATCCGTAGCGTGGTCAGGCAATCTAAAAGTATTACATTAATTGGTTTCAGGTGTCTTCGATCTCTTGCCGTCGTTTTGTATCGGGCTTGCGTGGTCAACGTGTAACACGTTCACGTATCAAGCCAAACAGAATGGTGTGATTGAGGGCGGTATATGATAGTGGCACGGTGACCCTTGCCATCCCATTCACGTTAATTGTTCGAGATTTACCCCGAGTTTAAGAACCCACCACTATGAATCTTACCGAATTAAAGAATACGCCAGTTTCTGAGTTAATTACTCTTGGCGAAAACATGGGGCTGGAAAACCAGGCTCGTATGCGCAAGCAGGATATTATTTTCGCCATTTTGAAGCAGCACGCAAAAAGTGGCGAAGATATTTTCGGCGATGGCGTGCTGGAAATCTTGCAGGATGGTTTCGGTTTCCTCCGCTCCGCAGACAGCTCCTACCTCGCCGGCCCTGATGATATCTACGTTTCTCCCAGCCAAATCCGCCGTTTTAATCTTCGTACTGGTGACACCATTTCAGGCAAGATTCGTCCTCCCAAAGAAGGGGAACGCTATTTTGCCTTGTTGAAAGTCAACGAAGTCAATTACGACAAACCTGAAAACGCCCGCAACAAGATCCTGTTCGAAAACCTCACTCCGCTGCATGCCAACTCACGTTTGCGTATGGAACGCGGTAATGGTTCAACAGAAGACCTGACAGCACGCGTATTGGATTTGGCGTCTCCGATTGGCCGTGGTCAACGTGGTTTGATCGTGGCACCGCCGAAAGCCGGTAAAACCATGCTGCTGCAAAATATTGCGCAGAGCATCGCGTATAATCACCCTGATTGCGTGCTGATGGTGCTGCTTATCGACGAACGTCCGGAAGAAGTAACCGAGATGCAACGTCTGGTGAAAGGGGAAGTGGTGGCGTCTACCTTTGACGAGCCTGCCTCTCGCCACGTTCAGGTTGCTGAAATGGTGATTGAAAAGGCCAAGCGCCTGGTCGAGCACAAAAAAGACGTTATCATCCTGCTGGACTCCATCACCCGTCTGGCGCGTGCCTACAACACCGTGGTACCGGCGTCTGGCAAAGTGCTGACCGGTGGTGTGGATGCCAACGCCCTGCACCGTCCGAAACGCTTCTTTGGTGCTGCGCGTAACGTGGAAGAGGGCGGTAGCCTGACCATTATCGCCACCGCGCTGGTAGATACCGGCTCGAAGATGGACGAAGTGATTTACGAAGAGTTTAAAGGTACAGGTAACATGGAACTGCATCTGGCGCGTAAAATCGCTGAGAAGCGTGTGTTCCCGGCTATCGACTACAACCGTTCCGGTACGCGTAAAGAAGAGCTGCTTACCACCTCCGAAGAGCTGCAAAAAATGTGGATCCTGCGCAAAATCATTCACCCGATGGGCGAGATCGATGCAATGGAGTTCCTGATCAACAAGTTGGCGATGACCAAAACCAACGATGAATTCTTCGACATGATGAAGCGTTCATAAGCAGGCAGTGTTCTCGGGGAAAACGCCACGCGGGTCGTGGCGTTTTTTTTAGGAACTTACCGACCTTTACACTACAGGGTGTTTTTCTAGAGTATTCTAGGATATCCCGGCGTCATGCTTTCCGTTATGGTACGCACTGATTTGATGGCGTCATCATAATCCTGTTGCGAGTGCTTGTCCTGTGCATGCCCGCGCGATACCGCCGGCCGCATAATGATGTTGTGGTGAACGGCCCTGTTATGGCGGACCATGCTTCGCCGTGGCAGCCTGCGGCGGCTTGTAGCCATAAACGGTAAACTTACTCGCTATGCGTCTAGAGTTATTATTGATTTTCTTGTTTTCTCTGGCTTTTCTATTCCTGGCCCGTCGCGTGGCGGGGCCGTTGGGCCTTGTCGATCGTCCCAATCAGCGTAAACGTCACCAAGGTCTGATCCCGTTGGTGGGGGGCATTTCCGTTTATGCTGGCCTGTGCTTTACCTTCCTAGTCACCGACTACTACATTCCCCATTTCCGCTTTTACCTGCTGTGCGCCGGTATTTTGGTGTTTGTCGGGGCATTGGACGATCGCTTTGATATCAGTGTCAAAATCCGTGCGCTGGTTCAGGCGCTGGTGGCCATCGCCATGATGGTGTTCGCGCATCTCTCATTGCGCAATCTGGGAGAGTTGTTTGGCCAGTGGGATATGGTGCTGGGGCCATTGGGCTATCTGGTGACGCTGTTTGCCGTGTGGGCGGCCATTAACGCGTTTAACATGGTCGACGGCATCGACGGTCTGCTCGGTGGCCTTTCCGTGGTGTCGTTCGGCGCGATGGGTATCCTGCTCTACGGTTACGGTCACCACAATTTGGCGCTGTGGTGCTTTGCCATGATTGCGGCCACGCTGCCGTACATCTTACTCAACCTCGGTTTTTTTGGCCGCCGCTATAAAGTGTTTATGGGCGATGCAGGCAGCACCATGATAGGGTTCACCGCCATCTGGATCATGATGCAATCCACGCAGGGCAAATACCATCCGATTAACCCGGTAACGGCACTGTGGCTGATCGCCATCCCGCTGATGGACATGGTTGCCATCATGTACCGTCGCTTGCGCCGAGGGATGAGCCCCTTTGCGCCGGATCGTCAGCATATCCATCACTTACTGATGCGCGCCGGGTTTACACCGCATCAGGCTTTTGTGTTGATCACCGTGGCCGCGGTGCTGTTGGCGGGTATCGGTATGGCCGGAGAGTATTTCTCTTTCATTCCTGAATGGGCCATGTTGGTGCTGTTTTTACTGGCCTTTGGGCTTTACGACTATTGCCTGAAACGGGCATGGCGCGTGGCGCGCTTTCTGAAACGCATCAAGCGTCGAACGCACCGTAACGACAATCATCGACACTCAACTTGAAACCACATCACTTTGGGGAAGTAATGAAACACGAAAACCCTGCTAACGGAACCTCTGGCGAAGCCCATTACCGCGTGACGACTGCGGGTGCCGGTATTGAGAATGAGCTGGACATTCGCGGCCTGTGCGGTGCGTTGTGGCGAGGCAAATTCTGGATTGCCGGCGTAGCACTGGCTTTCGCGCTGGTGGCGTTAGGGTATTCCTATCTTGCACGCCAGGAGTGGAGCGCTACGGCAATAACGGACCGGCCTGGCGTCACGCGGCTGGGCGGTTATTATCCGCAACAGCAGTTCTTACGCAATCTGGATGCCAAAGCTTTTGCGTCACTGCCGCCCGAGGCGCTGTCGGTGTCAGCCAAGGTTTACGACGAGTTTGTCATGCAGGTTGCCGCGTATGATACCCGGCGCGATTTCTGGCTACAGAGCGACTACTATAAATCGCATCAGGAAGGTGATGCCAAAGCGGATGCGGCCTTGCTGGACGAGCTGATCGCCGACATCCAGTTTACCCCGCGTGACGACGGCAAAAAGACCTTCGACAGCGTGCGCCTGACGGCGGACAACGCGCCTGCCGCCAATCGCCTGTTGCGCGACTATATCGAGTTTGCCAGTCAGCGCGCCGCACAGCACCTTAACGGTGAGCTGAAAGGTGCCTGGGCGGCACGTAAGGTCTTTTTGCAGTCGCAGATTCAGCGTCAGGAAGCGGTCGCGCAGGCTATTTTCGATCGCGACCTGAATAGCGTGAAGATGGCGCTAAAAATTGCGCAACAGCAGGGGATAAGCCGCAGTCAGACCGATACCCCTGCGGAAGAATTGCCGCCTTCAGAACTTTTCCTGTTGGGGAGTCCGATGTTACAGGCGCAATTGGAGTCCTTGCAGGCCAGTGGGCCGCGCTACGACATCGATTATGACCAAAATCGCGCCATGTTGGCGACGTTAAGCGTTGAGCCAACGCTCGATGCGGCGTTGCAGACCTACCGTTATCTGCGCACGCCGGAGGAGCCGGTGAAGCGAGACAGTCCGCGTCGCCTGTTCTTGATGGTGATGTGGGGCGCTATCGGTGCATTAACCGGGGCGGGCATTGCATTGGTTCGCTGTAAACCTCAGCGGTGGGTGGATTGACCGTTTATGCCGCCTGAAAGGGCAGCCCCTAACCTGATGAAAGAGATTCATAGTGAAAGTGTTGACTATTTTCGGCACCCGTCCAGAAGCCATCAAAATGGCCCCTCTGGTTTATGCTCTGGCTCAAGATGAAGCCTTTGAATCGAAAATATGCGTAACAGCCCAGCACCGGGAGATGCTGGATCAGGTGCTGCGTTTATTTGCTATTACGCCGGATTATGATCTGAACATTATGCAGCCAGGCCAGGGGCTGAGTGAGGTCACTTGCCGCATTCTGGAAGGACTGGAACCGGTATTGACGGCGTTCAAACCCGATCTGGTGCTGGTGCATGGTGATACCACCACCACGCTGGCCGCCAGCCTTGCGGCGCTGCATCAGCGTATTCCCGTCGCTCATGTGGAGGCCGGGTTGCGCACGGGCAATCTCTATTCGCCGTGGCCTGAAGAGGCCAACCGTAAGCTGACCGGCCATTTGGCGACGTACCACTTTGCGCCAACCGAGCGGGCGCGTGATAACCTGCTGTGGGAAAACCTCGGCGACCGGCAGATCCTGGTGACGGGAAATACGGTTATCGATGCGCTATTCTGGGTGCGCGATCGTATTCTTGGCGATGAAACATTGCGCCACTCCCTGGATACCCACTACGGTTTTCTGGATGCGAATAAAAAACTGATTCTGGTCACCGGGCATCGCCGTGAAAACTTTGGCGGCGGGTTCGAGCGTATTTGCACGGCGTTGGCGAGCATTGCCCGTCGCCACCCGGAGGCGCAGATTCTGTATCCCGTGCACCTGAACCCGAATGTGCGTGAGCCGGTAAATCGTATTTTAAGCGGCATTGATAACGTGTTTCTGATCGCGCCGCAGGAGTACTTGCCGTTTGTTTACCTGATGAACCGGTCGTACCTGATTTTAACCGATTCTGGCGGTATTCAGGAGGAGGCCCCCTCGCTGGGCGTGCCCGTGCTGGTGATGCGCGAGACAACAGAGCGGCCAGAGGCCGTGGACGCGGGAACGGTGCGGTTGGTTGGCACAGAGGTGGCGACGATTCTGGACGCGGTGTCGCAACTGCTGACCGACAATGCGGCGTATCAGGCCATGAGCCGGGCGCATAACCCGTTCGGTGACGGCACCGCCTGTCAGCGTATTATTGCCGCACTGAAGAACCCTTTGGTTACACGACAATGAGCAACACCATGACAACTAACGCAATGACAATCAATAAAATAGTGGTGGTTGGGCTGGGCTATATCGGTCTGCCGACCGCAGCCGCGTTTGCCTCACGGAAAAAACAGGTGATTGGCGTGGACGTTAATCGCCACGCGGTGGAAACCATCAATCGCGGTGAGATTCATATCGTTGAACCCGATCTGGGGGCCATGGTTAAGGCCGCTGTGGAAAACGGTTATTTGACGGCAACGCACAAACCCGAGACGGCCGATGCCTTTCTGATCGCTGTGCCGACGCCGTTTAAAGAGGGGCACGAACCGGATTTGAGCTATGTACAGGCCGCGGCAGCGGCGATTGCACCGGTGCTGCAACCCGGTGCGCTGGTGGTGCTTGAATCCACCTGTCCCGTTGGCGCTACGAAGCAGATGGCGGCGTGGCTGGCCGATACCCGGCCCGATCTGACCTTCCCGCAGTACGCCGGGGACGATGCCGATATTCACATCGCTTACTGCCCGGAGCGGGTATTGCCTGGGCAGGTCGTGGTGGAACTCGTGAAAAATGACCGGGTGATTGGCGGCATGACGCCAGCCTGTGCCGCGCACGCCAGCGCGTTGTACAAGATTTTTCTTGAAGGTGAGTGCGTTGAAACCGACGCGCGCACGGCCGAGATGTGTAAACTGACGGAAAACAGCTTCCGTGACGTGAATATCGCCTTTGCCAACGAGCTGTCGCTGATTTGCGCTGAACAGGGTATCAACGTATGGGAATTGATTCGTCTGGCGAATCGTCACCCGCGTGTGAATATCCTTCAGCCCGGCCCCGGCGTTGGCGGTCATTGCATCGCGGTAGACCCGTGGTTTATCGTGGCGCAAAATCCGCAGCAGGCGCGTTTGATACACACGGCGCGGTTGGTGAACGACGGTAAGTCGTTGTGGGTGGTCGATCGCGTCAAAATGGCGGTAGCGGATTGTCTGGTGCAGAGCGGAAAACGTGCCAGTGACGTGACCATCGCCTGTTTTGGGCTGGCGTTTAAGCCGGATATTGACGATTTGCGCGAAAGCCCGGCGGTCGGGATTACCGAGATGATTGCGCAGTGGCACAGCGGCACGACGCTGGCCGTGGAGCCCAATGTGGCTGCGTTGCCGCCACGTTTGACCGGGTTGGTCACGTTGACCGAATTGCCGACGGCGTTGCGTGAGGCGGATGTGGTGGTGATGCTGGTCGATCACCGCGCATTCCGCGCGATAGAACCTGAAAAGATAAAACAACAGTGGATTGTAGACACGAAAGGAGTATGGTGTTGAAACGTATTTTGGTGACAGGCGGCGCAGGGTTTATTGGATCCGCGCTGGTACGCTATCTGGTAACGGAAACGCAAGACAGCGTCGTGGTGGTCGATAAGCTGACATATGCCGGTAATCTGGCGTCATTGGCGCCGGTGGCGGCTAGCGACCGTTTTGCGTTCGAGCAGGTTGATATCTGCGATCGTCTCGCGTTGGATCGGGTATTTGCCACGTATCAGCCGGATTTGGTGATGCATCTGGCGGCGGAAAGTCACGTTGACCGTTCGATCGATGGTCCGGCGGCGTTTATTGAAACCAATATCGTCGGTACCTATCAGATGCTGGAAGCGGCGCGCCACTACTGGAACGCGCTGGATGACGAGAAAAAAGCTGCTTTCCGTTTCCACCATATTTCCACCGATGAGGTGTTTGGCGATCTGCATGGTACGGACGATCTGTTCACCGAAACCACGCCGTATGCGCCCAGCAGCCCTTATTCCGCATCCAAAGCCTCCAGCGACCATCTAGTACGTGCCTGGATGCGCACCTATGGGCTGCCGACGATCATCACCAACTGCTCCAATAACTACGGTCCTTACCACTTCCCGGAAAAATTGATTCCGCTGATGATCCTCAACGCATTATCCGGTAAGCCGCTGCCCGTGTATGGCAACGGTGCGCAGATCCGTGACTGGCTGTTTGTTGAAGATCATGCGCGTGCGCTTTACCGCGTGGTGACGGCGGGTGAAATCGGGGAAACCTACAATATCGGCGGCCATAACGAGCGTAAAAACCTCGACGTGGTGCATACCCTGTGCGATCTGCTGGAAGAACTGGCACCGCAAAAACCGGCGGGTGTAACCCATTATCGCGATCTGATTACCTGCGTGAATGACCGACCCGGACATGACATGCGTTATGCCATCGATGCCAGCAAAATGGCGCGGGAGCTGGATTGGAAACCACAGGAAACGTTTGAAACCGGCATGCGTAAAACGGTGCTGTGGTATCTGAACAACGAAGCCTGGTGGCGCAGTGTGCAGGATGGCTCCTATACCGGAGAACGGTTGGGGCTGGACGCATAATCGACGCGTTTGTCGTGCCCGTGTGCCAGTAACAGCAGCGTGCAGGCCATTACAGGAGAGGCGATGACAGTCACGATCCGTGCGCATCTGATGCCGTTAGCGTGGGAAAGCGATTTTTTCGCCCTCCCCAGCGCGCGCCTGTCGTTCAGTGATGATGCGCCAGTGCTGACATCTGAGGCGTTGACCGCGTATGCCGTGGTGCAGGCCAAGGTCGCTGCCAGCGATCTGGCGACGATCGATGCGCTCTCTGCCGGAGGTTTCCAACTGGCAGAGAGCGAAGTGGATTTTTGCCTGCCCATCGATTCTGGCGAGGTGGTGCTTCCGGCCTGGCGCGTGGCGGATACCGCAGATATTGCGCCGCTGCGTGATGCCGCTTCGCGCGTTTTTTCGCAGAGTCGATTTCGCACACCCTGGTATCACGCTGCGGACAGCGGTCGTTTTTATGCGCAATGGGTGGAAAACGCGGTACGTGGCACCTTTGACGATGTTTGCCTGATTGCACACGACGCGCAGGGCGCGCCACGTGGTTGGGTGACACTGCGCCAAACACAGACGGACCAGGCGCGCATCGGCCTTCTGGCCGCGTGGCCGGGCACTCCCGGTGGGGTGGGCATGCCGCTTATGGCACTGGCAAGGCACTGGTGCCAACAGCGGCACGTGGCGCACCTGTGGGTGGCTACGCAGTTGGGTAATACGCGCGCGCTGCGCCTTTATCAACGCTCTGGCGCGCAGATTCATGACACGGCGCATTGGTTTTACAGGAGACCGCATGATTCCCTTTAACGCTCCCCCGGTTGTGGGTACCGAACTGGACTATATGCAGGCCGCCATAAGCAGCGGCAAGCTGTGTGGTGACGGCGGTTTTACTCGCCGCTGCCAGCAATGGCTGGAGCACTATTCTGGCAGCAAGAAGGTGTTGTTGACCCCCTCCTGTACCGCATCGCTGGAAATGGCTGCCATCCTGCTGGATATTCAGCCGGGAGATGAAGTGATCATGCCCAGCTACACCTTCGTTTCCACCGCCAATGCCTTTGTGCTGCGTGGGGCAACCATCGTTTATGTCGATGTACGCCCGGATACGCTGAACATCGATGAAAGCAAAATTGAAGCGGCGATTACCGACAAGACCCGTGCCATCGTGCCAGTGCACTATGCCGGTGTGGCGTGCGAGATGGACGCCATTATGGCGCTGGCGGAAAAGTACGATCTATGGGTGGTGGAGGATGCCGCGCAAGGGGTGATGGCGCGCTACAAAGGGCGTCCGTTGGGGGCGATTGGCCACATTGGCTGCTTCAGCTTTCATGAAACCAAAAACTACACGTCCGGCGGTGAAGGCGGTGCCACACTGATCAACGACCCCGCGTTGGTTGAACGGGCGGAAATCATCCGCGAGAAAGGCACCAACCGCAACCAGTTCTTTCGCGGTCAGGCCGATAAATATACCTGGCGCGATATCGGCTCCAGCTACCTGATGGCGGATATTCAGGCTGCCTACCTGTGGGGGCAGTTGGAAGCCGCCGGGCGCATCAACGAACGACGTTTACGCCTGTGGCATAACTATTGTGATGCTTTCCGCCCGCTGGTGGAGGTCGGGCGCGTCACGCTGCCCACGCTGCCGGCACACTGCCAGCACAATGCGCACCTGTTTTACCTCAAGCTGCGCGATATTGACGATCGCGCCGCGTTTATTCACGACATGAAGGATGCGGACATCCTGACGGTGTTTCACTATATTCCGCTGCATACGTCACCTGCGGGGCTGCGCTTCGGGCGTTTTTCTGGTGAAGATCGTTACACCACGCGGGAAAGCGAGCGACTGGTCCGGTTGCCGCTGTTTTATAATCTGTCTGATGTGAATCAGCGTACGGTGATCAACACCATCCTGAGCTTCTTTTCCTGACATGTCATTGGCAAAAGCGTCCTTATGGACGGCGGGTTCGACGCTGGTCAAAATCGCCATTGGCCTGGTGGTTATCAAATTGCTGGCAGTGGCCTTCGGCCCGAGCGGCGTGGGGCAGGCGGGGAATTACCGTCAACTGATCACGGTGTTGGGCGTGCTGTCAGGCGCGGGAATATTTAATGGTGTGATCATGCTGGTGGCGTGCCACCAGCAGCAGCCTGAGCCGTTGCAACAGGTTTTGGGGACGTCAGCGACGCTTATTGCGCTCTTTTCATCGGCGTTAGCGCTCCTCTTTGTGCTGGCAGCAGGGCCGATAGCCACGGCGCTGTTTGGCGACGATCGCTATCGTGACGTGATCCGCCTGCTGGCGTTGCTGCAAATGGGTATTGCCTGCGCCAACTTCTTTTTGGCTATCCTGAAAGGGTATCGGGACGCACAGGGCAATGCGCTGGCGATTGTCGGGGGCAGCCTGATTGGGCTGGTGGCGTTTGTTGCCTGCTTTCTGCTGGGGGGTTACGCTGGTGCGCTGGTGGGGTTGGCGCTGGTACCGGCGTTGATCGCGCTGCCCGCCGGTGTGTTGATGTTGCGGCGCACCCCGTTGCGTTGGCGGCATTTGCGTCCGGTATGGGATCGCGCGTTCGCCACGCAATTAGGGAAATTTACCCTGATGGCGGTGATGACGGCGGTAACGGTACCCGTTGCCTATATCATGATGCGTAACGTGCTCGCGGCGCATGCCGGGTGGGACGCGGTCGGCTTGTGGCAGGGGGTGAGCTCGATATCCGATGCCTACCTGCAATTTATCACCGCCGCGTTTTCGGTCTATTTATTGCCGACGCTGGCGCGGTTGCAGGAAAAACCGGCTATTGCACGAGAGATCGGCCGCGCGTTGCGGTTTGTTATCCCCGCGGTGGCAGCTGTCAGTCTCGCTATTTGGTTACTGCGTGATGTGGCTATCTGGCTGCTGTTTTCCCCGCAGTTTGTGCCGATGCGCGATCTCTTCGCCTGGCAACTGGTGGGGGATGTGATGAAAGTGGGGGCCTATGTCTTTGGTTATCTGGTGATTGCCAAAGCGGCGCTGCGTTTTTATCTGCTGGCGGAACTGAGCCAGTTTCTGTTGCTGAGTGGTTTCTCCCAGTGGCTGATTCCGCGCCACGGCGCATTGGGGGCCACGCAAGCCTATATGTTGACCTATGTGGTTTACTTTTTCCTGTGCTGTTGTGTTTTTCTTATTTACTGTAGGCGACCATGACGACACTGATTCACGTGCTGGGATCGGATATCCCGCATCATAACCAGACGCTGCTGCGCTTCTTCCATGACGTGCTGGCAACGCAACTGCCTGCTCCCGTGGTCACGCATTTTATGTTGGTATCCGGTGATGAGGGCTTGCCGCAGGCTTTTCCTAGGTTGACGTTAACCTGCTATGCCGATAAACGTGCGTTGGCGCAGGTGGTGGTGACGCAGGCGCGGACCGATAGACAGACGCGGTTTTTTTTCCACGGACAGTTCAATCCGTGGATTTGGCTGGCGTTGTTGGGGCGACGTATCAAACCGGCCCAGGCCTATTGGCATGTGTGGGGTGCGGATCTGTATGAAGAGGCCACACAGTGGAAACATCGCCTGTTTTACCTGCTGCGTCGCATGGCTCAGGGGCGTATCGGTCATGTATTTGCCACACGCGGCGATCTGGATTTTTATCGGCAGCGGCATGCGGATGTGCCCGCCTCCTTGCTTTATTTCCCCACCAAAATGAACCCGGCGCTGACGGAAGAGACCGTGACCAAGCCGCTGGCTGGACCGATGACGGTGCTGGTGGGTAATTCCGGCGATAAGAGCAATCGGCATATCGAAGCGCTGCGGGCCATTCATCAGCAACTGGGGCCGCAGGTGCGGGTGATTGTCCCCATGGGATATCCCGCAAACAATGAAGACTATATCAATCAGGTGGCGCAGGAAGGTGAAACGCTGTTTGGCACGAAGCAGTTCCAGTTGCTGCGTGAACAGTTAGCGTTCGATGATTACCTGAATATGTTGCGCAGTTGCGATCTCGGCGTATTTATCTTCCCGCGTCAGCAAGGCATAGGCACGCTTTGCCTGCTGATTCAGTGCGGTGTGCCCTTTGTCATCAGCCGGAAGAACCCCTTCTGGCAGGATCTGGCCGAACAGCATTTACCGGTGCTGTTTTACGGCGATACGTTGACGGAAGCGGTGGTGCGTGAAGCGCAACGTCAGATCGCCAGCGTGGATCAGCGCCGCATCGCGTTCTTCCAGCCTAACTACCAGCGAGGATGGCTCGATGCCTTGACGTTGGCGGCGGAGACGAAGCGATGACACAGGGTGAATTCGGCGGCTTGGTCGTGGTGTATCTGTTTGCCGTCAGTTTTATTCTTTTTTTGACCTGGCAGGAGTTTCGTCGAGTACGATTTAACTTTAACGTACTGTTCTCAATACTGTTTCTGCTGACGTTCTATTTCGGTTTTCCCTTTACCTGCCTGCTGGCGTTCAAATTCAATGTGGCAGTGGTGCCCGCGACCTATTTACTTCAGGCGCTGCTGTCAGCAACCGCGTTTTACGCCATCTATTACGTGGCTTATAAAACTCGTCTGCGGGCGCAACGCCGACCGCCCGGCGAACCCTGGCTCGTGATGAATCGCATCGAAACGCACCTGACGTGGCTATTGCTGGCGCTGGTGGCCGTGGTGACAGTGGCTATCTTCTTTATCAACAACGGTTTTTTGTTGTTCAAACTGCGCACCTACAGCCAGATTTTTTCCAGCGAGGTCTCGGGCGTTGCCCTGAAGCGCTTCTTCTATTTTTTTATCCCCGCCATGCTGGTGGTCTATTTCCTGCACCAAACGCGCCGTGCCTGGCTGCTGTTTCTGGTGGGCACCGTCGGGTTCGGGATACTGACCTACCTGATTGTCGGCGGTACGCGGGCGAATATCATTATCGCTTTTGCCCTGTTCTTGTTTATCGGCATCCAGCGCGGTTGGATCACGCTATGGATGCTGGTCGCGGCGGGGGCGGTGGGCGTGACCGCCATGTTCTGGCTGGCGTTAAAACGCTACAGTCTGGACGTAAGCAGTGCGGAAGCGTTTTACACCTTCCTTTATCTGACACGCGATACCTTCTCGCCGTGGGAAAATTTGGCGCTGCTGTGGCAACACTACGGTGACATCGAATTTCAGGGGCTAGCCCCCATCGTGCGTGATTTTTATGTCTTTATTCCGTCCTGGCTGTGGCCCGCTCGTCCCAATCTGGTGCTCAACAGCGCTAATTACTTCACCTGGGAAGTGCTCAATAACCACTCCGGGTTGGCGATTTCGCCTACGTTGCTGGGATCGCTGGTGGTGATGGGCGGCGTGTTGTTTATTCCGCTCGGTGCTATCGTGGTCGGCCTCATCGTCAAGTGGTTTGATGCCCTGTATGAATCGGGTCGTCTCAGCCAGAATCGCTACAGCGCAGCGGTGCTGCAAAGTTTCTGCTTTGGTGCCATCTTTAACCTGATAGTGTTGGTGCGAGAAGGCGGCGATGCTTTTGTGTCGCGCGTGGTGTTTTTTATCCTGGTGTTTGGGCTGTGCGTGCTGGTGGCGAAGCTGCTGTATTGGCTGTTTGAACGTGCGGGCCTGATTCGTCAGCGTTGGACGCGTTCGCATACGGCACCTGCTGCCTTGACTCCACAAACTCCGGATACGCCATAAGGAATCCTCATGGAAAATCCCGCTTCTGTCCCGCTTTATCGCATTCGCAATATCCCGCTGCACGGGTTTGCGGACCAGGCAGCCTGTCTGGCGTACCTTTTCGCTGAGAGAGAGGTCAAAGCCGGCACGTTAGTGGCAATCAACGCCGAGAAAGTATTGGCAGCCGAGCAGTATAAGCCGCTGTGGGATTTGATTGCCGAGGCCGAATACAAGTATGCCGATGGTATCAGTATTGTGCGCGCCATTCGGCGTAAATATCCGCAGGTGCAGGCGCAGGTGACGCGTGTCGCTGGCGCTGATTTGTGGGAGGCGCTGATGCAAAAAGCCGGTGCGGAAGGCACCCCGGTTTTTTTGCTGGGCGGAAAACCGGCGATACTGCGCCAGACCTCAGAGAAACTGAGGGCGCAGTGGCAGGTGAATATCGTTGGAAGTCAGGATGGTTATTTCCCTCCCGAACAGCGCGATGCGGTGTTTGAACGGGTGCGAGCCAGCGGGGCGCGTATCGTTACGGTGGCGATGGGCTCCCCTCGCCAGGAGATACTGATGCGTGATTGTCGCCGTTACCATCCGCAGGCGCTTTATATGGGCGTGGGAGGCACTTACGACGTCTTCACCGGGCAAGTGAAACGCGCTCCTCTGGCGTGGCAGCGTATGGGGTTGGAGTGGCTCTACCGGTTGTTGAGCCAACCCAGCCGCATTACGCGTCAGATTAAGCTATTAAAATTCCTCGCCTACTACTTCAGCGGTCGCCTGTAACGGCGTTCTTCTCTGCTGAGCCATCGGTATTGGTTATGATGATTGGCTCTTAAAACAAAATTGTTATTCTCATTTGATTTTAAATGACTATTTGCTAATCAGGTAAAAATGCAGAAGGATATGCTGCCTAAAATGTGCGAACCCGCTCAATAGCGGGATGGGCACGATAAAACCCGGTATGAAACCGGGAGGAAAACACAACATTTAAGACTGAGGATCTATGGCAAATGAGGAAACGCAAGGCAAGCTCCACCGTGGGCTTGAGGCGCGACATATTGAGCTGATCGCGCTTGGCGGAACGATTGGCGTTGGGTTGTTTATGGGCGCGGCGAGCGCATTGAAGTGGGCCGGCCCCTCTGTGCTGCTAGCCTATATCGTTGCCGGGATATTCGTTTTCTTTATCATGCGCTCAATGGGCGAAATGCTCTATATGGAACCGGTCACCGGCTCCTTTGCCGTGTATGCGCATAAATACATGAGCCCGTTTTTTGGCTATCTCACCGCGTGGGGTTACTGGTTTATGTGGATGGTGGTTGGGATTTCCGAAATCACCGCCATCGGCGTTTATGTGCAGTACTGGTTCCCGGAACTGCCGCAGTGGATCCCCGCTATCGTGTGCGTGGCGCTGGTGGCGCTAGCCAACCTGGCCGCTGTGCGTTTGTACGGTGAAATCGAGTTCTGGTTTGCCATGATTAAAATCACCACCATTATTGTGATGATTGTCGTTGGCGTTGGCATTATCTTTTTTGGTATTGGCAACCACGGTCAGGCGACCGGCTTTGCCAATTTGACCGAGCACGGCGGCTTCCTGGCGGGTGGCTGGAAAGGGCTGTTGTTTGCGCTGTGTCTGGTGGTGGCCTCTTATCAGGGCGTTGAGCTGGTTGGGATCACTGCCGGTGAAGCCAAGAACCCCAAAATTACCCTGCGGCGCGCGATTAATAACATCTTGTGGCGTATTCTGATTTTCTATGTGGGTGCCATTTTTATCATCGTCACCATTTTCCCATGGAATGAAATTGGCACTGCCGGCAGCCCGTTTGTGCTGACCTTTGCCAAAATCGGGATTACCGCTGCGGCAGGTATCATCAACTTTGTGGTGCTGACCGCTGCGCTTTCAGGCTGTAACAGCGGGATGTACAGCTGTGGCCGTATGCTTTATTCACTGGCAAACAACCGTCAGCTACCGACCTGGATAGGCAAAGTCATGGCCAGCGGCGTGCCTGCGGCAGGTGTTGCCGTCTCTATTTTTTGTCTGCTGTTAGGTTCGGCGTTAAACTACATTATTCCCAACCCGGAAAAAGTGTTCGTCTATGTCTACAGCGCCAGCGTGCTGCCGGGCATGGTGCCGTGGTTTGTGGTACTGATAAGCCAAATACGTTTTCGCCAGCAGCATCAGGCACAATTAGCAGGGCATCCGTTCAAATCCGTGCTGTTTCCGTGGGTAAACTATCTGACTATGGCCTTCCTGCTGTGTGTATTGGTGGGAATGTACATCAATGAAGACACGCGGATGTCCTTATTGGTGGGGATGGCGTTTCTTGCCGTGGTTAGCGTGATTTATGCCATGCTGGAAGGGCGCAAAAAGCAGGCATTAACGGCACCCGAAGCCTGATTGATGGGTGGGGATCGTCGCTGACTGTGTGTTTTCGGTACGAAATGCGCAAAGCATAAGCAAACGCATCATTTCGATAAAAAAAGCACTAGACAGGCAGAGATTAAATCCGTACTATCCCCACCCGCAACGGCGCTATGCGCCCGTAGCTCAGCTGGATAGAGCGCTGCCCTCCGGAGGCAGAGGTCTCAGGTTCGAATCCTGTCGGGCGCACCAATAACTTTTTTTACAAGAATTGTGTGCAAGAGCTGCGGTGGTACAATTCACCGTAAGGGACGTACCGGTTTTATCGTTAGTTGTAAGCAGTACATTGGTGGCTATAGCTCAGTTGGTAGAGCCCTGGATTGTGATTCCAGTTGTCGTGGGTTCGAGTCCCATTAGCCACCCCAGATTCAGATGTTCGTGAATGTATGCGAAGGTGGCGGAATTGGTAGACGCGCTAGCTTCAGGTGTTAGTGTCCTTCGGACGTGAGGGTTCAAGTCCCTCTCTTCGCACCAACGAACATCATCAACAGTCAGTGTGATACACTGATGGCGTTGAAAAAAAGCATTTCGGCGAGTAGCGCAGCTTGGTAGCGCAACTGGTTTGGGACCAGTGGGTCGGAGGTTCGAATCCTCTCTCGCCGACCACTTTCTGTGGAAAGCGCCCCCGCTGTGCGAGGGCGAAAATTGCTTATTCCGCTTTACCGCCTTCCAGCACTTTATCACTGCCGAAATACTTCTCAGCCAAGGCTTTTAACTGGCCGTTCTGACGCAGCTGTTGCAGCTTCTGATTGAATGCTGCCAGCAACTTGTCGCCTTCCGCTGTTTTGGCAAACGGGAACGTGACTTGCTCATTGGAGATGGGTTCACCCACTAGTTTCAGCGGCAGGTGACGTTTATTAATCTCTGCCAACAGGATAGGGCGGGAATTGACATAGCCTTGAACGCGATTGTTGATCGCATCATTCATTGCACCGTCGCGGGTTTCATAGGTGCGGATGGTAACGTCATTGTTGGGAAAGGCGTTGCGCAGGTTGGTCACATGGGTCGAGCCTAAGACGCCAGATACGGTTTTACCCTTGAGATCGTCCAGAGACTGAATGTCTTTGTTCTCAACGCTGGTGACGATTTGCGTTGCGTAAGTGAGGTAAGCGTCGGTGAAGTTGTATTTTTTCTGGCGTTCGGTGGTTTTCATGAAATTATTGGCCACGATATCCAGCTTTCCGGCCTCCAACTGGCCCATCAGTCCGCTGAAATCAGCCGTAGTCCAGGTGACCTGATAACCCAATTCGCGAGCGATGGTTTCCACAACCTCGACATCGTATCCGACCAGCGTGCCGTTCTCTTTATAAGAACCCGGGAAGCTTTGGCCCGTCGTGCCCACGCGCAGCACCTTACTCTGCGTTTCCTCACTCTTGTTATTATCGCAACCAGCCAGCGTCACGGCGGCAAGCAGGGTCAGCAGTGCGGCACTGACGTGGCGGGTCAATTGGATTTTCATCATGAGGTTCCTGTTTCATCATTCCTAGTTTAGAACGAAATCGGGTTAACTATTTGCAACGCGCTCATCAGTTCTGAGGGTAATGGCAGGCTAACAACAGTGGGATGCACATTGAGGGGACGTGAAGGAGCGCTGTTTGTTTGAAAACTATATCATTAAAAACAAACAGGATTTTATACCTTCACGTTATATCTTATGACCATTTGATCGGTTACAACCTGCTGACAGGCTTTTACTATTGCACTTTATAGCCTGATAGCCTGTGCGTATGCGTTGGCACAGTGTAGAGAAATCAAGGAATTACCGTGTTTGCTATCAAATCTCCCGGTGTCTATCACCACCAGTCTGGCCTGCTTTCACGTGTGGGTGAACTGGTTGCGCCATTTTCTCGTCACATTGCTGTGTTGACCAGCCCACCGCCTGGGCAGCGGTAGAACGTGCACTCTCCACCAGTTTGACGCAGTCCGACGTGCAGTTTGATGTGTATCTGTTGGAAGGGGAATGCACGCGCGAGGCGATTGCACACCATCAGCATGAAATTGCTCAACGTGGCGTGCATGTTGTCCTCGGTGTTGGCGGTGGATGCGTGATGGACTGTGCCAAAGCGGTCGCTGACGGGCTGGAGAACGGTCAGGCGATCACTTTGCCGACCATCGCTGCCACCTGCGCGGCCTGGTCACCGATCAGTATTCTGTATGATGAGCAGGGTGGGCATCAGGGAACGCAGGTATTGCAACACATGCCGGTGATGGTGCTGGTTGACAGTGACGTGATTGCCCGCAGCGATGTGCGCTATCTGAAAGCCGGAATCGTCGATGCGCTGGCTAAATGGTATGAATTTCAGCCCTATCTGGCGAAAAACGGAGATAATCTGGCGCTGAACCTTAAGGTTCAGGTGGCGACGCTCGCCCGCGATACCTTTGTACAGTGGGGCGAACAGGCACTGAGAGATAATGCCGAACAGCAAGTGACCGTGGCGTTGCAAAAGGTGATCGATGCCAATATCGCGCTGGCCGGATTGGCAAACAGCATGCGTGATGACTCCCCTTCACCCGGCGTAGCCCATGCGATTCATAATCGAATGACGCACGTTCCTGAACTGCATGACTGGTTGCACGGAGAGAAAGTCGGCTATGGCTTGCGGGTGCAGTCGCTAGTGGCGCGCGGCGACGGTTCGGTCGATCCCGATTTGCTGGCACAGTTGTAGCGCTATGATGCCCCCGCGCGCTTGCCAGTGGCGGAAGCGCGCTATGCCGAACTGGCCAATACGCTGTCTCAAACCTTTAAATTCCCAGCTGCCAGCGCCGCACTGCTGCCGTTTTCGCTGGCACCCGAGGCGATTCAACGGGCTGTATTAACAACGCAATACAGCAAGTGATGCGGTTTTACGGGATGTGATGGATATCAATATAGCGTTACGTCTGGATGTGTGGTAAACGATCTATCTTCCTATCTTCTGAATATAAGATAGATCCAGAAGATATATAGGGGCCGATTTGTCGCATGCTATATTCCCAAGATTAGAACGACGACAAAAATCCCGCCTGACACATCCAACGAACGAGTAAGCTATGGCATCACATCTCATTGATTTTCTCCTCATCGGGAACAACTTTGGCACGCCCGAAATGCGTGCTGTCTGGTCAGAACATAACCGCCTGACGAAGCAGGTTGACGTTGAAGTTGCGTTGGCGCTGGCCGAAGGTGAACTGGGCGTTATCCCGGCCGACGCCGCACAAACCATTGCCGCGAAAGCGGATGCAAGCGCACTGAATGTGGAAGAGATCGCGCAGGACGCGGTCCGTATGAAGCACTCCCTGATGCCCACCATCACCGCGATTCAAAAGCAGTGTGGCGACGCGGGCGAATACATTCACTATGGTGTGACCACGCAAGATATCGTGGATACCGCTACGGTACTGCAATTACAGCAGGCTTTTGCCATTGTCGAACGCGACACGCAATTGATGGCGGTTGAGTTGAAACGCCTGGCGAAAAAGTATCAGCATACGCCGATGACGGGGCGTACCCACGGCATGCAGGCGCTACCGACTACCTTTGGCTTTAAACTGGCGGTATGGCTGGATGAGTTTGTTCGCCATCTGGAGCGTCTGAAAGAAATCAAAGCCCGCGTACTGGTGGGTAACGTGAATGGCGCAATTGGTACCTATGCATCGTTCGGCGAACTGGGACCGCAGATTGAGCGCCTGATGTTGGATAAACTGGGACTGGGTACGCCGAACATCGGCTGGCAGTCCGCGCGCGATCGTTTCTCCGAATATGCTTCTGTAGTGGTGCTGATCAGCGGCACGCTCGGCAAGATCGGCAACGAGCTGTATAACCTGATGCGCACGGAAATCAACGAAGTTGAAGAGCCGTTCTCAGCAGGCAAAATTGGCTCCACCACCATGCCGCACAAACGTAACCCGGCGGCATTGGAAGGGCTGGCTAGCCTGACCGCACCCATTTTCAAAAGCGCATTGCTGATTCATGAGTCCATGAAGGTGGAACATGAGCGTGACGCTATGAGCTGGCGCGCTGAGTGGATCGCTCTGCCGGAAGTGAACATTTACCTCTCTGCGCAGTTGCAGAATGCGCTGGGTATCCTGCGCGGTATGTCGGTGAATGAAAAGCAGATGCTGGCGAACCTAGAACTGCAAAACGGCCTGTTGCTCTCTGAGAAAGTGATGTTTGAAATTGGCAAACGTATGGGTAAACAAACCGCGCACCATTTGGTGTACGAGTGCTCCATGAAGGCGTTTGAACAGAACCGTCACTTCAAAGAGGTGCTGCTGGAAGACCCGGTGCTGTCGGCGCAGGTTACCGCGCAGGAACTTGACGCATGGCTGAACCCGGTCAACTATTTGGGCTGTGCACCGCAAAAGGTGGATGAAGTGATTCGTTATGCCGACAACTCTGGTCTGCTGCCAGCGTAAGTGAGCGTTAAACATGAGTACGGTTTTTCGCCAGCTCACGCTGGAAGATGACGAAGCCTTTCTGGCGTTGGCGTTGGCGGCCTATGAACCGATTCGCCAACTGGGCATTCACTTTGCCGCGGCTGAGGCGGATATCGATATGGTGCGTCGCCATATTACGCGCTACGGTGTTTATGCGCTGGAAAAAGACGGCGTGATGGTGTCGTCTTTTAGCATCCGTTACCCTTGGGGACCGGAGCCTGGCCCGTATGGTTTGCCGCATTTGGGGTGGTTCGCCACCCACCCGAACTACAAAGGGCAGGGGTTTGGCCGCCAGATGATGCAGTGGCTGGAAGAAACGGTGCTGATAGGGCAACTCAAGGCACCCGCGGTTTCTTTGGGCACGGTACAGAGCCACCCCTGGCTTATCGACATGTATAAGCATTACGGTTTTAACGAAGTCGGGCAGGCGAATCTGGGTAAAGGCCACCTGACGATTTATATGGAAAAAGTGTTAGACCAGGATGGTTATCACCAGTGGAAGAAGAAAAATTCCCAATGAGAGGCATGAACATGATAATGAAAAAACTGACTTTGTCTGCGTTAGCGCTTACCACTGCCTTTCTAATGGCGGGCTGTGACTCTCAGGACAAAAGAGCGGCGGCGGGCGGAGAAGCCAGCACGGTGCTGCGCGTAGGTTCTACCGGACAAAGCTACCCGAGCGGCTTTAAGCAAGATAACAAGTTGGTGGGTTTTGACGTTGAAGTCACTGAAACCATCGCGAAAGATCTGAATTACAAAATCGAGTGGGTTACCGCCGATTTCAGCGGCCTGATGGGGTAGTTGGAAGCGAACAAACTCGATACCGTGGCTAACGTCGTGGCGATCACGCCGGCGCGTAAAGAAAAGTATAACTTTGCCGATGTATACATCTACTACGGCAGCCAGATTGTTACGCACAAAGATAACACCAATATCAACACGCTGGATGACCTGAAAGGCAAAACAGTGGCGGGAGTATTTTGCTATAACCACTTGAATAAACTGAGGAAAGACTTTGCTGACGGCAGCGTGACCATCCGCACCTATGAAACCCGCGATGGCGCAATGAATGATGCGTTGTCCAAGCGCGTGGAAGGCTATGTAAACTCCCGCCCGATCCTGTTGGCTGAAATCAACAAGCGCAACCTGCCGTTCAAACTGGTTGGCGATCCGCTGGTGATCGAGGAAGTCAGCTTCCCGTTCCACAAAGATGAAAAAGGCGACAAACTGCGTGAGCAGTTCAATGCTGAGCTGGCGAAAATGCGTGCTGATGGCCGTCTGAAAGAGATTTCCGTGAAATATTTCGGTGAGGACATTACTACCGCACCGCAAGCACACTAACCGACGCGCTTTTTGTCATCTCTTTTCCACCGGTGCTTGCGCCGGTGGAAGCATTAATGGTACTGCTCATGAATATCGATTTTGCTTACCTGCTGAAGGTGTTTCCTCAGGTTTTGCTCTATTTACCGACCACGCTGCTGTTAGCCGTGGTATCCATGATTTTCGCCATGATACTGGGTCTGGTGCTAGCGCTGCTGCGGGAAAGCAAGATCACGGTATTGGTGAAGGTGATTGAGTTTTATATCTCGCTGTTTCGCGGCATTCCGTCGCTGGTTCAGTTGCTTATCATCTACTTCGGTTTGCCGCAGCTGTTCCCGGCGCTGAGCGATCTGACCGCGATGTCGGCGGCGATTATCGGCTTTAGCCTGAAAACCTCGGCGTACATGGCGGAGATTTTCCGCGCTGCGCTGGCCTCGGTCGATTGGGGACAAACGGAAGCCGGGCTGTCGATCGGCATGAATCGTTCGCAGATTTACCGCCGTATCGTACTGCCGCAGGCGATGCTCAATGCGCTGCCTGCCACAGGTAACACCTTTATCTCGCTGATCAAAGACACCTCGGTAGCCTTTGCACTTGGCGTATCTGAACTGTTTGCTGAAGGTAAAATGATCGCCGCAGAATCGCTGCGTTTCTTTGAAACCTTCCTGGTGGTAGGGCTGATTTATTGGCTGGTCATCATTGTTTATTCCAGACTGCAAAACTGGCTGGAAAAGAAACTGAACCACTCATTACAGCGCTAAGGAGACGCCGCCATGATCAGTGTAAAAAACCTCTCAAAACGCTTTGGCGACAAAGCGGTGCTGGACAATATCAGTCTGGATATCGCACAGGGCGAAGTGGTGGCGATTATCGGCCCTTCAGGGTCGGGTAAATCCACCCTGCTGCGCTGCCTCAACCTGTTGGAAAAACCGGAGTCCGGCACGATTGAAATTGGCGATCGCGTACTGGATACACGCCGTTATAGCACCAAGGAAGCCTACGCACTGCGTCAGCACACCGCGATGGTGTTCCAGAACTACAACCTGTTCAAGAATAAAACCGCGCTGGAAAACATCACTGAAGCATTGATCGTGGTGAAAAAAATGCCGAAGAAGTAGGCGCAGGAGATTGGGCTTCGGCTTATCGAGCAGGTTGGCCTACTGCCGGAAGCCCATCAGTATCCGGTGACCTTGTCCGGCGGGCAGCAGCAGCGCGTGGGTATCGCGCGCGCTGGCCGTGGACCCGAAAGCCATTCTGTTTGATGAACCTACCTCGGCGCTGGATCTGGAACGCGTGCACGAAGTGCTGCAAGTGATTCAAAATCTCGCGAAAAACAGCACCACTATGGTTATCGTGACCCATGAGATGCAGTTTGCCAAAGAAGTTGCTGATCGGGTTATTTTCATGGCCGACGGGCATATCGTCGAGCAAGGGGCCCGCCGAGCAGGTGATCAGTTTCTCTGACAACCCGCAGACGCAGCGTTTCTTACGTCAGATGACCAAGATGCCGGAACATACGGAATACGACATCTGACGATGCGGTGATAACAAGCTATTTAGATAAAATACCCTGCGCGCCGCGGGTTTATCCTGCGGCGTTAAGCACGGACAGTGTGGAGAAGACATCGTGAAAACAGCACCTCAACATGCGCCGTTAGCGCAATTTATTCAGGCGTTCCGGCATGATTTGCACCAGAACCCCGAATTATCCAACCAGGAATTTGAAACCACCAAGAAAATTCGCGCCGCGCTGGAGAAGGAAGGCATCCGCATTCTGGATCTGCCATTGAAAACCGGTCTGGTCGCTGAAGTCGGCGGCGTGCAGGATGGCCCGTTGGTTATCGTGCGTTCAGATATCGACGCACTGCCGATTGAAGAAGAATCCGGCGTGGAATTCACCTCTCAGCGTCAGGGCGTGATGCACGCTTGCGGGCACGACTTTCACTCATCCGCCGCGCTGGGTGCCGCCATTTTGCTTAAAGGCATCGAGTCCGAGCTAAAGGGCACTGTGCGCATTCTGTTCCAGGCGGCGGAAGAAACCGGGCTGGGCGCGCCAGAAGTGATCGCGACCGGTGCGCTGGATAATGCGGCAGCCATCTTTGGCATTCACAACGACCCAACGCTGCCAGTTGGCGTGGTCGGTGGTAAAGATGGCGCGTTGACGGCAGGCGTGGATCGTTTTGAAATCAAGATTGCTGCCAAAGGCTGCCATGCGGCCAAACCTCATGAAGGCAACGACCCCATTATCATTCTCGGCCAGTTGATTAGCGCGGTGCAGACCATTATCAGCCGCACGGTGCCAGCGGATGATACCGCCGTGGTGTCAATCACTCAGGTACACAGTGGCAGCTCCTGGAACGTGATCCCGGATACCGCCTACGTGGAAGGTACGGTACGCACCTTTAGCCAGACAGCGCGCGATCTGATTGAACAGCGCTTTCGCCAGATTGTGGCAGGTATTGCCAGCACCTTTGGCGCTGAGCTCGAGTTTATCTGGCACGCCGGACCGCCGTCCGTGGTCAATACGCAGGAATGGGTGGATTTTGCCCTGTGTGTTGCCGATGAAGAAGGTTTTGAAGCGCGCCGCGTGGATGCCAGCCCGATTGGCGAGGATTTTGCCTTCTATCAGCTATCAGCAAAAACTGCCGGGTACATTCATGATGGTCGGTTCGGGCGGGCCTTATGCACTGCATCATCCGAAATTCCGGGTTGATGACAGCGCACTGTTCCCTACCGCGCACTACCTCCATCAGTTGGCGAAACAGAGCCTGGAACAACTGTCTTCTCGCTGATGTTTTCATCCGCGCCGTGTTCACGGCGCGGATAATCTATTTATACCCGTCATACTTCACGTTGCGTTTGCTGGTGCCGTTCAATGCGTTAACTTGTTGTCTTGTACTGCAAATCATTAAGGCTATATCCCTGTTTTTATTTAGACAAAACAGCCAAATACTTTTCATTTCTTGTTCGATATTTCCCTTTTTAATACTAAACACAAGTTAAACGATGTGTCATTGATTGTATAAATTGCTATTCAAGAAATGAAACAATAATACAATTTTATGCCGAAGGTAAAAAATCTGTATTAAAAGGAATCGAAATGAATATTAAGTTTACATTATTGTTTGCCACACTTCTGCTTTCTGGTTGTACGACGCAATGGGTGAAAAGTAGCGCTAACGCTGAGGATTTCACCATCTCGAAAGGTGCCTGTGAAACGCTGAGCGAAGAAAAATTCCCTGTGAAAAATGAAGTGGCGCAGCGAACGCAATATACGTCCTACTATTTGCCGTGTGGAAAAAAGGACGACTGTAAAAATGAAAAATATATCAGCGGGCAACGACCAGAAACACAAAGTTATGTGATGGATGTTAATAGCGGTAGCCGCCAGGCCCTTTTCAATCAGTGCATGAAATTGAGGGGATGGACATCGGAAACGAAATGGTTCCCATAAGGACGATAATGTAAAAGGAATACCATGAATAACTTGCAACGTTTTGTTTTTATAATGATGTCTTTATGCTTAAGCTCCGCGTTTGCCATGGCATCACCGCCGCCAGTACCAGAACAGGCTCCGGCGCCGAGTGATGTTGTGATGAGTGAAGGGCAAGTGAAACTTAACCAGGGGCGCCTTAATTATCGTGCCGAAGCGGGCGCATTAGCACTGAATACGGACGATCCCGACGAACCCATCGCGACCTTGTCCTACGTGGCCTACTTCAAGTCGGTAGATAAGACGGCGAAGCCGGAGAATCGGCCGATCACGTTTATCTATAACGGCGGACCGGGTTCTTCTTCCGTGTGGCTGCATATGGGCGGTTTAGGGCCAAAGCGGGTGGTCACCAGCACGCCAGATAAACCCGTATTGCCGCCTTATCCGGTTATCGATAATGCCTATTCTCTGCTTGATGTCAGCGATCTGGTCTTTATCGATGCGCCGGGCACCGGGTTTGGTCAGTTTATCAGCCATGCGGCCAATGTTCAGGAGCGGCAGGCGCAGAAGCGTCAAAAAGAGAATGACACCTACAGTATTAATGGAGACGCACACGCGTTTGCGCAATTTATCACGCAGTTTCTGAGTCGCTATCAGCGCTGGAATGCGCCGCGTTACCTGCTTGGTGAGAGCTACGGCACGACGCGTACGGTGGCGCTGGCAAACCGGCTGAAGGTGCAGCACAACGTCGATGTTAACGGTATTATTTTGCTGTCGCAGTATTTGAGCCAGGATATTGATATCGATCGTCCCGAATCCAACCCCGGCATCGATCAGCCCTATTATCTGGCGTTGCCAACCTATGCGGCAATAGCCCATTACTATCAGCATCCGGCAAATGTCGCAGAAAATCTGGATCATTTGCTGACTGAGGTTGAACAGTTTTCCCTTGGTCCCTATGCACAGGCGTTGGCTCAGGGCAATCTCTTGCCAGAATCGCAGAAAGCAGAGCTTGCTAAGCAACTTGCTCGCTATACCGGTATACCCGCGCGGGAATGGGTTAAGGCCGATTTGCGCGTTTCAGGCCCGCTGTTTGTTAAAAAACTGCTGGCAGAGCAGGGCGATACGGTCAGCCGTGCTGACGGCCGTTATCGAGGAGCCTCGCTGGATAAAATGGCTGCGCGGAGCGATTACGATCCGGTTATGACTATCGGCTCCGGGTTTATTTCCGCGTATCGCGACTATCTGGCAAAAGCATTGAACGTGAATACGGTGCAAGATTATGTTTCTGACTCGAATGCCATTTACTATTGGAATATGACGCCAGAAAACCGTTCTTTCAATCTACTGCCTGCATTGTCCGAAACCATGAAAATGAATCCGCGCATGAAAGTGATGGTGCTCGGGGGGATCTACGATTTGGCGACGCCTTACTTTGTCGCGCAATATCACCTCAATCACCTCTCTTTGCCTGAAAAACTGCGCGCTAATCTCCAATTTAATCGGTATGAGTCGGGACATTTGCCTTATCTTGATGAAAAATCGCTGCAACAGTTACATCAGGATCTGCGTGACTTTATTGCGGGATAGTTCAGCAGACTGTTGGAAAATGGCGACAGAAGCCCTGTTTAAATGTCTCCATTTAGAGACATTTAAGTGATTGAAATAAAACATGAAAAAACAAAGCCCAACATTGTGTCTCTATATGGAGACAGTTGGGTTATTCATGCTTGGCGCAAGCTGTCAGTCGAGAGGATAAATTGCGAAAGCGATGTATTTTAAATTATATATTTTTCAATAAATTAGATTGGTTTGTTTTTTTCAATGTGGCGACGATCTGGCACGGTTCATGCTAATATGACCCCGTAGATGCTCATTCCGCCTTCTATGTTTGCTTCGGCTTCATAATCCTGGGAATGACGCAGAGCCGTTTACAGGTGCCTATCGTCCACCTCCAGATGACGTTGTGATTAGCCGTTTCACTGCATTTCACGACACCATCGGACTTTTCGGACATTACGTTGAGTGAGGCACTCTACTGTAGTCTTTTATGACCTGATCCTATTCAACGCTTGCCGTTTATTGGCAAGCGTTTTTTTTGCGCCATTTTTAGTGCGTGAGATCTTCGCCGTGGGTGGCAATGACCTTTTGATCCGTCATTCCGCACCTACTTTAAGAATAAATTCGACGGTATCGCTCGCCGAGAACATCAACGATGGTCTTGTGAACAGAATTGAGGTTGGATACTTGTGGTGGTCTGTCACCAATACTGA
>NZ_JBPETA010000002.1:0-51016 GCF_051710365.1 Symbiopectobacterium sp.
CCGCAATGATGCACAGTGGGCGTGAATGCTCAACAAAGCGCGCCGGAAAGTGATTGCCTTGCAAGAAAACGTAGCGGGTCTCTTCCAACCCATCCTGATTTGAGAAGTAAACGTCATCAAACTGTTGCGAAACAGGTGTACCCTGTTCGTTCTAGGAGAGAGTACCGTGCTGAACAGCATGGTCTTTCACGATAATTGACTCATTTTTAAAGCGATAGCGCGATTTTACTCAGCCAGCGTCCAGCGCGCAAATTTTGTAAAAGGTTGGGTGATCGGACTTGTTCAGCTTACATCTGTACGCTAAAGTGCGTGACGAAATCCCAAAATACATTTATACGGAAAGAGGTATTGAATGAAACGTGCAGTGATTACTGGCCTGGGGATCGTCTCAAGCATTGGTAATAACCAGCAGGAAGTCCTGGCATCGTTGCGGGAAGGCCGCTCGGGTATTACGTTCTCACAAGAGCTGAAAGATTCCGGTATGCGTAGTCACGTCTGGGGCAATGTGAAGCTGGATACTGCCGGCCTCATTGAACGTAAGGTCGTGCGTTTCATGAGCGATGCCTCTGTCTATGCTTTTTTGTCGATGGAACAAGCCATTGACGATGCCAAGCTGGCACCTGAGGTTTACCAAAACAATCCGCGTGTCGGTTTGATTGCCGGTTCCGGCGGTTCCGCGCGTTCTCAAGTGTTTGGCGCGGATGCCATGCGCAGCCCACGGGGCCTGAAAGCGGTTGGCCCGTATGTGGTGACCAAAGCGATGGGTTCTGCGGTGTCAGCCTGTCTTGCAACGCCCTTTAAAATTCAGGGCGTGAACTACTCCATCAGCTCTGCCTGCGCCACCTCTGCGCACTGTATTGGTAATGCGGTAGAGCAAATCCAACTGGGTAAACAGGACATCGTATTTGCTGGTGGCGGTGAAGAGCTATGCTGGGAACTGGCCTGTGAATTTGATGCCATGGGCGCGCTGTCTACCAAATATAACGAAACGCCGGAAAAAGCGTCCCGCACCTATGATGCCGATCGTGACGGTTTTGTTATCGCCGGTGGCGGCGGTATGGTGGTCGTGGAAGAACTGGAACATGCGCTGGCGCGTGGTGCACATATTTACGCCGAAGTGGTGGGATACGGTGCAACCTCTGACGGTGCCGACATGGTTGCGCCGTCCGGTGAAGGCGCAGTGCGCTGCATGAAGCTTGCGATGCAGGATGTGGATACCCCTATCGATTATATCAACACCCATGGTACTTCTACGCCGGTGGGGGACGTGAAAGAGCTGTGGGCGATTCGTCAGGTGTTTGGCGATGCGGTTCCACCCATCTCGGCAACCAAGGCCATGACCGGGCACTCCCTCGGCGCAGCGGGCGTACAGGAAGCGATCTACTCTCTGCTGATGCTGGAGCACGGTTTTATCGCGCCAAGCATTAACGTTGATACGCTGGATGAGTTGGCGCAGGACATGAACATCGTGACACAACCGACTGAGCGTAAGCTGACCACGGTAATGTCCAACGGTTTTGGCTTCGGCGGCACCAATGCTACGTTGGTGATGCGCAAGTTAGCGTAATCGATATACCCTAAATCGTCTGTTTTGCTGAACCGGGGCCTTGTGCCCCGGTTTTTTTGTTTGTTAAAACAGTACCCACAACAAAAATATCACCACGCAAACGCTGACAATGGGCCAAAATAGCGGTTTGTTGAACACGGCCTGGAGGGCAGGCGGTAAGGCAGCAACCAGCGGGTTGGCAATCGGCTGCGGATGCGGGAACAGGCTCTGTATCGTCAGTTCCCCGTCGGAAGCGCGCTGCATGCGGTGAGCGAACAAAAAGGTCACCAGTTCGTTGAGTTGCGGTTGGGTGAGCGGTGTTTGTACCCCGGCATTGAAACGGTTTTGACTGTAGTCCAGCAACAACTGTCGCTCATTGGCTTCCAACGCGGGTTGAAACAGCGTGTACAAGGTGGACTGAGTCGCAGTCATTGGGGGTTGCGCCGCATTGCCCGCCGCAGTGGTTGCGGTCGACGTTGTTGCCAGAGTCGCGGGCGCATCGCTGCGCCCGTTGCCGGTGGTCAGCAGATGATGCAGGTCAGTTTGCGTTTGCAAATATTGCATCAGGAGCGGCAAATGACGAGCGGGGATCGGCGTGCACGGCGGCTGGTGTTGCATTGCCGTCAATGACGTCCAGATTTTTTCCGTCGGTTCGCCCAGCAGCGCGGACAATCGCACCACCATCTGATTCAGGCTGTTCTGCTCGACGCTGGATAACGGACGTTGCAGCAGGGCCGTGGTCGCGGCATTGGTCGCAACATTGGTGAGCGCATTTTGCACCAGCGTTGTGGCAAGCGCGGGTGCTCTGCCTGACGCGGCATTTAGCGGTGCCGCATCGGGCGGTGTTTGCAACATGGTCAGCACCCGTTGTAACTGGGGCTGCGTCAGCGCTTTGAGTTCGGTATGACCAAATTCCTGACGTAAAAACTGAGTGACGCGCTGGCTGTTGTTTCCTTGCGGCAGCAGATCGGTCAAGCGTTGCAATAACGGATGGCGGGCGCTGCTTTGCTGTGTTTGCGCCTGCACCAGTTGGTTCTGCAATGACTGCTCGGCGGCGGTAAAATGCTGTCCGAGCAAGGTCTGGTTTGGCGCCAGACCGATGTCCTGACGTAGTGTGGTCCAGATGGCATTGTTACTCAGCGACGTCAGCGCCTGTAGCTTGACCACCAGCGTATCCAGCGTGGCGCGCTGGGTAAAGCTGAGCGGGGAGTTCGCCGCCGCCGTATTGGATGAGGAAGAGGCAATGGCCGACGTCGGCCATGCGGGGGGGCGATCTCCCGGCGTCGGGGTTCCCGGACTGCTGACAGGCTGCATGATGGACTCCTCACTGCGTGAAAGACACCCTGCATTCCCCGGGAGCCCTGAATAGGCAACGGAAATCATAGCAAGGTGTCTGGTGCGAGAATAGTCAGATCATAGGGGAAAATGTCTTCTTATTTGCGGTTTGTTTCCACTTCATGGATTTGGCTGCGAGACGTATCGCTATCCGGTGTGCGAATGGAGTTGTGCTGAGCGCGCGGAGTACGCATATGCTGCGCCATGACAACCCCGAGTAATACCAGTATCCCGCCCACGATGTGGTAGCTGTGCAGCGTTTCATGCAGCAACGTCACGGCGATCAGCGCGGTAAACACCGGTGTCAGATTAATGAAAATGCTGGCGTTATTGGCCCCGATGCGCATCACCCCGACGATCCACATCCACGGAGCGAGGATAGAGGCGAAAATACCGGCGAACAGCACCAGCGGTAGGTTTTGCGCGTTCAGGGCAATGCTTTCTGCCAACAATAAGTTCGGCAGCAACAGCACGACGCCAAAGGCAATCTGCACGTAGACGACACCCAGGTGGGCAGAGCAATGGACCAGCGTTTGGTTAATACGCCGTACAAGGCGTAGGCTAACGCAGCAATAAACATCATCACCTCGCCGCGCCCGATGCCCTGCGCCAGAATCAGAGCCGGATGTCCACCGCTGATAAGCCAACTGATGCCGAAAAAGGAGAGCAGACTGCCGCACAGTAAGCTCAAGGTGGGTACCACGCCGAGCAACGGAATGCTGATCAATACCGTGAACAAGGGGATCAACTAAACCAGCATGCCCATCATCAGCGCACTGATGCTGTGTGCGGCATAGTAAGCCATGCTTTGGTAGAGCACCATGCCGAGAAACCCCAGAAACAGCAATTTTCCCCAGTGTAGCCTGATGGTGCCCGCGTGGTGTCGCAACTGAGGCAACATAAAGGGCGTCAGTACCAGCAGAGCCAACAGCCAGCGGTAGAATGACATCGCTGCTGGATCGATGACACCAACGGAAAGTTTGTTAACGATCACGTTAAATGACCAAAACAGGACGGCGATAAGTGGGAATAACAGGTGCATGATAACAATTCTCATTAACGTGGTAAGTCAGTTTACGACAGGCGGGTTCGTTCTATATAGTGAAAACAAGACATTCTGAACGGTAAGACAGACAACATGACGCGACAACGATCTTACTACCGCCCTGAAGGCATACCGCCGAACGGGGTGTTTTTGTGTACCGAAGCGGTCAGAGCGGATACGGAATACCTGCCTCATCGTCATGAGTGGGGGCAATTGCTGTATGTGGTTTCTGGTGTTGTGGTGCTGCGTCTCGCACAGGAGCGTTTTTGGGCACCGACCCATTTTGCTATCTGGTTACCGCAGGGGATTAAGCACGCTTGCTACAACCAACGTCAGGCCACCATTCGCACCATCAATTTCGATACGCGCTGGTATGCAGAACTTCCCGAAACGCCGTGCCTGCTTGAGGTCGGCCCGCTGTTTAAGGCGATTCAGGATGATCTATTCGCGCGCGACGTGCTGATCCCTCACGATAAACCCGACCTGCGCTTGTGTCGTGTGCTATGCGATCAAATGACGGTGGCACCGCGCCAACGCAATTACTTGCCGGGAACCGACGATCGCCTGTTGGCTCCAGTGTTGCATGCTCTGGAGCAGTGCCCGGCGGATAACCGTACGCTGGCGCAATGGGCAACCGAGGTCTACAGCACGGAACGCACGCTGTCGCGGCGCTGTCAGGCATTACTCGGTATGTCATTCAGCGAGTGGCGACAACGGCTACGCTACCTGCAAGCGCTGGCATTGTTGCGTCAGGGCATGAGCGTGCAGTCTGTAGCGCTGGAAGTCGGCTACAGCTCTTCATCGGCGTTTATCGCCATGTTTCGCCAGCAAAGTGGGTCCACGCCGGAAGGGTATCGAACCAGACCTTAATCGATGGGGATAGAGTTGGGATTCTTCACCATTCGGTGGCAAAATAGTGCTCCTGTTTTTCTTGCAAACGTTACCTGACCGGGGTCGTACATGAAAATTGTGGTTGATGAGAATATGCCGTATGCGCGCAAGCTGTTCAGCCACGTGGGTGAGATGGTGGCCGTGCCGGGAAGGCCGTTGCCCGTTGAGGCGCTGACACAGGCACACGCCCTGATGGTGCGCTCCGTCACGCCGGTTAACGCCGCGCTGTTAGCGGATTCGGGCGTGACCTTCGTCGGCAGCGCCACGGCGGGCACCGATCATGTGGATGAAGCCTGGCTGCGTGAGCAGGGGGTCGGATTTTCAGCCGCGCCGGGTTGCAATGCCATCGCGGTGGTGGAATACGTTTTTTCTGCGCTGCTGATGCTGGCGGAGCGAGATGGCTTTCAGTTGCGCGACAAAAGCGTTGGGATTGTCGGTGTGGGCAACGTCGGACGGCGTTTGCAGGCACGCCTCAACGCCTGGGGAGTGAAGACGTTACTGTGCGATCCCCCTCGCGCGCGCAATGGTGATGTTGGCCCCTTTTTGCCGCTGGATGCGCTATTGCGTGACGCGGATATTGTCACGCTGCATACGCCCTTGACCAAGGGTGGCCCAGATAACACCCTGCACCTGATTGATGACGCGGCGCTCGCCGCCTTGCCCGCTGGCCGTATTTTGATCAACGCGTGTCGCGGGCCGGTGGTTGATAACGCAGCCCTGCTGCGGGCGTTACAGCAAGGCAAGGATCTGCGCGTGGTGCTGGACGTGTGGGAGCCGGAGCCGGGACTTTCGCTGGATTTGCTGGCGCGTGCAGACGTGGGTACGGCGCATATTGCTGGCTATACGCTGGAAGGCAAGGCGCGCGGTACCACGCAAGTGTTTGAGGCGTTGTGCCAGTTTATCGGGCAGCCTCAGCAAGTGCCGCTGTCATCGCTGTTGCCTGCCCCGGATATCACGGATGTTCACGTAACGGCCCCTCTCGATCAAGCGTTGCTTAAGCGTCTGGTGCATCTGGTGTATGATGTACGCCGCGACGATGCGCTGTTGCGCCAGTCTGCGGGTCAAGCTGGCGGATTTGATCGTCTGCGTAAACACTATCAGGAGCGCCGCGAATGGTCTTCGCTGCGTGTCACTTGTTCTGATGAGGCCAGTGTGGCCTGTCTGAATGCATTGGGTTTCACTGCCATCTTGCCGTAGTGAGGTGAGAGGGTGTCATCAAATACGACGTTTTTAGCGTAGGGTATTCGGGTGGTGATATACCGCCCGAGCAAGAGGTATTGACGAATGGGAGAACACCACATGTCTGACGGCTGGAATATTGCGCTATTGGGCGCAACGGGTGCGGTGGGAACGGCGCTGCTGGAGTTGTTGCAAGAGCGCGCGTTTCCCGTAGGCACGCTCTATCCACTCGCCAGCGAACGCAGCGTGGGGGAATCCGTGAGGATCAACGGCAAATCCTGGCAAGTCGAGGATGCGGCCGAGTTTGATTGGTCTCAGGCACAGTTGGCCTTCTTTGTCGCGGGCAGCGAAGTGAGCGCACGCTATACGGAAGACGCCGGTAACGCAGGTTGCCTGGTGATTGATAGCAGCGATCTGTTCGCGCTGGAGCCGGATGTCCCGTTGGTGGTGCCGGGTGTCAACACCCATGTGCTGGCGGATTACCGTAATCGCAATATCGTCGCCGTGGCAGACAGTCTGGTGAGCCAGCTGCTGCTGGCTATTAAACCGCTGATCGAGCAAGCCGGGCTGTCACGTCTTCACGTCACCAATCTGCTCTCTGTGTCTGCGCTGGGCAAAGTGGCGGTAGACGATTTAGCCGGGCAGAGTGCCCGTTTGCTGAACGGCATTCCACCGGAACTGGGCTTGTTTGCCAAACAGCTGGCGTTTAATGTGCTGCCGTTTCTGGCGGATGCGCAAGGCAGCGTGGCACAAGAGCGTCGATTGGTGGATCAGGTGCGTAAGGTGTTACAGGACGAAGGGCTGCCAATCTCCGTTAACTGCTTACAGGCTCCGGTGTTTTACGGCCATGCACAGGTCGTACATCTTGAGGCATTACGGCCGCTGTCTGCGGAGGAGGCCCGAGATGAACTCGCACGCGCTGAAGATATTCAACTCAGTGATGAAGACGACTACCCGACGCAAGTGGAAGATGCTTCTGACAACGTTCAGCTCAAGATTGGTTGCCTGCGCAATGATTACGGCATTCCCGAACTGCTGCAATTCTGGTCGGTTGCGGATAACGTACTCTTCGGCGGCGCGTTGATGGCGGTGGAAACGGCAGAACGGCTGGTGCAGGAGTATCTGGGGTAATGTCAGACAGTAATTTGCCGCCGCAGCCTGCTGGTATCAAGGTGGCGCTGGGCATTGAGTATGACGGTAGCCGCTATTATGGCTGGCAGCGTCAGGCTGAAGTAGAGAGCGTGCAAGGGCATCTGGAACAGGAGCTGAGTAAAGTGGCCGATGAACCGATTACCGTGTTTTGCGCCGGCAGAACCGATGCCGGCGTGCACGCTACCGGGCAAGTGGTGCACTTCACCACCCAGGCTCAGCGCAAAGATGCTGCCTGGACCATGGGCGTCAATGCCCATTTGCCAGCGGATATCGCCGTGCGCTGGGTGAAAACCATCGATGATGATTTTCATGCACGTTTCAGCGCCACGGCACGTCGCTATCGCTACCTTATCTTTAATCATCGCCTGCGCCCGGCGGTATTAGTGCGTGGCGTAACGCAGTTCCATTTCCCGTTGGATGCAGCGCGCATGGAACGCGCCGGGCAAAGCCTGCTGGGTGAGAATGATTTCACCTCGTTTCGCGCCGTGCAATGCCAGTCGCGCACGCCGTGGCGCAATGTAAATCATTTAAAGGTTACGCGTCATGGCGCTTACATCGTGGTAGATATTAAAGCCAATGCGTTTGTTCATCATATGGTGCGCAATATCGTTGGTAGCCTGATGGAAGTGGGATGCGGTAATCAGCCTGAATCCTGGATAGCCGAACTGCTGGCGGCTAAAGATCGCACGCTGGCGGCCGCCACGGCGCGCGCCGACGGTCTTTATCTGGTGGCGGTAGATTATCCGGCACGTTTCGAACTGCCCGTTGCGCCAATGGGCCCGCTGTTTCTGGAAGATTGACCCGTGGCGGGCGGTTGTATCGCACCGCGCTAAACACTAGAGGATTCTCACGGCATTGCGCCGTGAAACATGCACATGATGGAACTTGTCGCGTTTGTACGCTTTATCATCGATTTTATTCTGCATATTGACGTTCACCTTGCGGAACTGGTTGCGCAATACGGTGTCTGGATTTATGCCATTCTGTTTTTAATCCTGTTTTGCGAAACAGGTCTAGTGGTGACGCCATTTCTGCCGGGAGATTCCCTGTTGTTTGTCGCTGGCGCGCTGGCGGCATTGCCCACTAACGATCTGGATGTGCACACCATGGTGGCGCTGATGGTCGCGGCGGCCATACTCGGGGATGCGGTCAATTACACCATCGGGCGTTTGTTCGGGGAAAAGCTGTTCAGTAACCCCGATTCGAAAATTTTTCGCCGCAGTTATCTGGATAAAACGCACCAGTTTTATGCCCGTCACGGCGGTAAAACGATTATTCTGGCGCGCTTTGTACCGATTGTGAGAACATTCGCGCCGTTTGTCGCCGGTATGGGACATATGCGCTACCGCCATTTTGCTCTCTATAATGTGGTAGGGGCATTGCTGTGGGTATTACTGTTTACCTACGCAGGTTACCTGTTCGGCGACCTGCCGATTGTGCAAGAAAACTTGAAGTTATTGATTGTCGCGATTATTTTCATCTCTATTTTGCCGGGGATCATTGAAATCTGGCGGCATAGACGAGCGGCGGCCCGGGCGAATAGCCCGTCGCGTTCACAAGAATAAACGCGGTAATCGCTCCGGTTTGACCAGTTTTCTATCCACAGTCCCGGAGTGTTATGGTTTAATGAGCGGCATTTATGGTCTGTCCCTGATGACGACCTGCGTTATCAGCGCCTTGCAATACGGGTGTAAACACCGGTTCAAGCTGCGGTAAACGGGCGTAGTGACGGGGCAGAGCGGACTGGCCACGGCCAGGTTCAAGCAGAAAGGTTATCAATGAGCTGGATTGAACGAATTCTTAACAAGAGCAACATTACACCGACCCGCAAGGCCAATATTCCTGAAGGGGTATGGACCAAATGTGACAGTTGTGGTCAGGTGCTTTACCGCGCTGAATTGGAGCGTAACCTTGAGGTGTGTCCCAAGTGTGACCACCACATGCGACTTTCCGCCCGTGCGCGCTTGAATGCGTTTCTGGATAAGGACAGCGTGGTTGAGCTGGGTAGTGAGCTGGAGCCCAAGGATGCGCTGAAGTTCAAAGACTCGAAGAAATACAAAGATCGTCTGGTTGCTGCACAAAAGCAGTCTGACGAAAAAGACGCGTTGGTGGTGATGAAAGGCACGCTGTACGGCATGCCGGTGGTCGCTGCTTCCTTTGAATTTGCCTTTATGGGCGGTTCCATGGCCTCTGTGGTCGGCGCGCGTTTTGTGCGTGCGGTTGAGCAGGCGTTGGAAGATGGCTGTCCGCTGGTGTGTTTCTCCGCCAGCGGCGGTGCGCGTATGCAGGAAGCGCTGATGTCGCTGATGCAAATGGCGAAAACCAGCGCAGCGTTGGCAAAAATGCGCGAGCGCGGTCTGCCCTATATTTCGGTGTTGACCGACCCGACCATGGGCGGTGTTTCCGCCAGTCTGGCGATGCTCGGCGATTTGAATATTGCTGAACCTAAAGCGCTGATCGGTTTTGCCGGTCCGCGCGTTATCGAACAGACGGTAAGTGAAAAATTGCCGCCAGGTTTCCAACGCAGTGAGTTCCTGCTGGAAAAAGGGGCGATTGACATGATCGTGCGCCGCCCGGAAATGCGCTTCAAGTTAGCCAGCATACTGTCTCGGCTGACCAACCACCCTGAGCCGGTGGACACCGCTGAGGTTCGTCCGCCGGAAGTGACCACTGAACCGCAGGATGATGCGCAATAAGTGACACATGAACAGGGTGCGACAGGATTGTGCTTAGGCCGTTCTGTGCACCCTGTATCAATGAACCGTAAGCCAGTGAACGGGACTCATGGAAAATCTTCTCATTCCCCAAGCCACGTCGCCTTTGGCCGCGTGGCTTCATTATCTGGAGCACCTGCACGCCACTGCCATTGATATGGGATTGGCGCGTGTTAAACAGGTTGCCGACCGTCTTCATCTGCTGCGTCCGGCCCCAACGGTGTTTACCGTCGCGGGCACCAACGGAAAAGGCACTACCTGTTGTACGCTGGAAGCCATTTTGATGGCGGCGGGTTTACGTGTCGGCGTTTACAGTTCGCCCCACCTGCTGCGTTATACCGAGCGTGTGCGCATTAAAGGCCAGGAATTGCCGGAAACCGCGCACACTCAGGCGTTTGCCGAGATCGAAGCAGGGCGTGGCGATGTCTCATTGACCTATTTCGAGTTTGGCACCCTTGCGGCACTGCACCTCTTCAGGCAGGCAAATCTGGATGTGGTGATTCTGGAAGTCGGGTTAGGTGGGCGTCTGGATGCCACCAATATTGTGGATGCTGACGTGACGGTGGTGACCAGTATTGCGCTCGATCATACTGACTGGTTAGGGCATGACCGCGAAAGTATTGGTCGCGAAAAGGCCGGTATCTTCCGCGGTAATACTCCAGCCGTGGTGGGTGAGCCGGATATGCCCGCCTCTATTGCTGCTGTGGCCGAAGAGAAAGGGGCATTGTTGTTCAAGCGTGGTCGCGATTGGCACTTTGCGCTGGAAGGCGACGGCTGGTATTGGCAATCCGCCGACGGAGAGCGCATGACGCTGCCGCTGCCGAACGTGCCATTGCCCAACGCTGCTACGGCGCTGGCCGCGCTGCGCCAGGGGCCGATTGACGTCTCTCTGGCGGCTGTCGAACAGGGGTTGCGTCGCGCTGCGTTACCGTGCCGGTTCCAAACGGTGAGTGAACAGCCGAAACTGATTCTGGATGTTGCGCATAATCCCCATGCAGCAGCCTATCTGGCCGGGCGATTGGCGCAGTTGCCAAAAACGGGCAAAGTACGTGCGGTGATTGGTATGCTGGCCGATAAAGATATTCCCGATACGCTGGCGCACCTCAAGCCCGTGGTGGATGAATGGTATTGCGCCCCGTTGGAGGGGCCACGTGGTGCCAGCGCTGAATTGATAGCGGCACATCTGGATCGCTGCCGGTCGTTTGACGATGTCGCGAACGCCTGGCATCAGGCGATGCAAGATGCAGATACGCAGGATACTGTCGTGGTGTGCGGATCTTTTCATACGGTAGCGCATGTGATGAAAGCGCAGGAGGAGAGGGGATCGAATGGCAAGTAAGTTTCAAAACCGTCTGGTCGGCACCATTATTCTGGTGGCGTTGGGCGTTATTGTGCTGCCAGCACTGCTGGATGGCAAAAAGAAACATTATGAAGATGAGTTTGCCGCGATCCCGCTGGTGCCAAAGCCGGGTGACAGCACGGAGGCCGAATCGCTGCCTTCACTGAACCAGTCGTTGCCCAGTGAGCCGCCGAAAGGGGCACAGCAGGCGATGCAAGGGCAACCGGCTCAGGGCGGTGTGACCGCGCCTGAGGATGACGGTGCCATGCAGGCACCGCCGAGCAGTACGCCACCGCCTCCTGCCGCACCGATAGAAATTGCCCCGCCAGTCGTGGCAGCGCGTCCGGTAACCCCTAAAGTGGACGTGAAGCCGGAAACCAAACCCAAGGCGAAGCCGGAAATCAAACCGGAAGTGAAACCTGAGCCGAAACCGGAAAGCAAGCCGGCAACGCCTACACCGCCGCCCGTAGCGCAACCGGAAGTGAAGCAGGAAGCCGCGCCCGCAGGACAAGCCTATGTGGTGCAACTGGGTGCACTGAAAAATGCGGATAAGGTGAATGAAATTGTTGCCAAGCTGCGCCTGTCGGGATACCGCGCCTACACGGTGCCGTCGACACCCGTCGCAGGGGAGATAACCCGCGTTTACGTCGGGCCGGATGCGTCAAAACAGAAATTACAGTCCGCCCTTGGCGAACTGCAACAGCTGAGTGGGCTGAGCGGGCAGGTCAGGAACTACAGAGCACGTTAAGGGTTGCAAGAGGGTTAAGTCCGCTGAGGTTGTTGGCAAAACCTACTAAAACGGTCATCCCTGCCCACCGCGTCATCCCCGGCTTTCGCCGAGGATGACGCGGAAGAAAAGTGACTTTGCCAGTACGCTGCCAGCAAATTCACCTATCGGTGAAATCGTTGGGGAATAGGCTACGCAAACGTTTTCTTTTTCTGTTAGAATGCGCCGCGAACAGGATGATGAGCGGCGCTACGCTCTCTTGAGCTGGCGGTAATGATTGCTGGTGCGAGAGAGATTGTGTTGGCATCGTTCGTGAGTGAGAGAATTCATGGTTTGGGTTGATTACGTCATCATTGGCATTATTGGTTTCTCTGCGCTGGTCAGTTTGATCCGGGGCTTTGTTCGTGAGGCGCTTTCGCTGATCACCTGGGGCAGTGCATTCTTTGTCGCCAGCCATTATTACCCATACCTGTCGGTCTATTTCACGCGTTTTGAAGACGAGCTGGTGCGCAACGGGGTTGCCATCGCCATTCTGTTTATTGCGACATTGATTGTGGGAGCGATCGTCAACTATGTGATTGGTTCACTGGTTGAACGAACCGGGCTTTCAGGCACCGACAGAGTACTGGGCATTTGCTTTGGTGCATTGCGCGGTGTGTTGATTGTCTCTGCATTGCTGTTCTTTTTGGATACCTTTACCGGTACCGGTTTTTCACAAAGCGACGACTGGAAACGGTCTCAGCTTATCCCGCAGTTTAGCTATATCATCAGGTGGTTTTTCGACTACCTGCAAAGCACATCAAGTTTCTTGCCGCAGCACATAGAGCTGCGGTAGCGCTGATGAGGAAAAGACAACATGTGCGGTATTGTCGGTATCGCCGGTTTTACACCGGTAAACCAGTCGATTTATGACGCGTTAACGGTGTTACAGCACCGTGGACAAGATGCCGCAGGCATCGTCACCATCGACCCCATGAACTGCTTCCGCCTGCGTAAGGCAAACGGCCTGGTGAAGGACGTATTCGAGGCGCGTCACATGCAGCGCCTGCAAGGCAATATGGGCGTGGGGCATGTGCGTTATCCTACCGCGGGCAGCTCCAGCGCATCGGAGGCCCAGCCGTTTTATGTCAATTCCCCGTTTGGCATCACGCTGGCGCACAACGGTAACCTGACCAACGCCCATGAACTGCGCAAACAGCTGTTTGAGCAAGGGCGTCGCCACGTTAACACCACCTCTGATTCCGAGATTCTGCTCAATATCTTTGCCTGCGAGTTGGATCGTTTCCAACACTACCCGCTGGATGCCGACAACGTGTTTGCTGCCGTTGCCGCCACCCATAAAATGATTCGCGGTGCCTATGCGTGCGTTGGGATGATCATCGGGCACGGTTTGTTCGCTTTCCGCGATCCAAACGGTATCCGTCCGTTGGTGATCGGCAAGCGCGAACTGGCCGATGGCCGCATCGAGTATATGGTGGCCTCGGAAAGCGTGGCGCTCGATACCCTTGGCTTTGAGTTCTTGCGTGACGTAGCGCCGGGAGAGGCGGTTTACATCACTGAGAAAGGGCAACTGTTTACGCGCCAGTGCGCCGAAAACCCGAAAAGCAACCCGTGCCTGTTCGAGTATGTCTATTTTGCTCGCCCGGACTCTTTTATCGACAAAATTTCGGTCTACAGCGTCCGCGTGCGCATGGGCCAAAAACTGGGCGAGAAGATTGCCCGCGTGTGGGAAGATCTGGATATCGATGTGGTAATTCCTATCCCTGAAACCTCCTGCGATATCGCCTTGGAGATTGTGCGCATTATCGATAAACCGTACCGCCAGGGCTTTGTGAAAAACCGCTATGTTGGCCGTACCTTTATCATGCCGGGTCAGGAACAGCGTAAAAACTCGGTGCGTCGCAAACTGAACGCCAACCGCGCTGAGTTCCGCGACAAAAACGTGCTGCTGGTGGATGACTCCATCGTGCGCGGTACCACCTCGGAGCAAATTGTCGAGATGGCGCGTGAAGCGGGTGCACGCCGCGTTTATCTGGCCTCTGCCGCGCCGGAAATTCGTTTCCCTAACGTGTACGGCATTGATATGCCGAGCGCCAATGAGCTGATTGCCCATGGTCGCGAAGTAGAAGAGATTCGCCAGATTATTGGTGCCGACGCCCTGATTTTCCAGGATCTCGACGATCTGATCGCCGCCGCGCGGGAAGAAAACCCGGATATCGTGCAGTTTGAATGCTCGGTATTTAACGGTATCTACGTGACAAAAGATGTCGATCAGGGTTATCTCGACTATCTGGAAGGGCTGCGTAATGACGATGCCAAAGCGTTGCGCAGTCAGAACGAAGTCGAGGATCTGGAACTGCACAACGAAGGTTGATGTCATCCAAGGCGAAAGCTGGGGATCTCTGTGAGAAGAAACGCGTTCCTTCTGTAAGAGATTCCCGCCTGCGCGGGAATGACTGACTTGTGAGCAACATCAAAGGGAGGTGCGTAAGCGCCTCCCTTTGTTGCTTATTGAGCGGGGATAAGGCAAAGTCTGCCCGTTATCCTTTTTGCACAGCAGCATCTCGAGGTTTGGCATGAAACGACTCATTATTGGACTTTCCGGTGCCAGCGGCGCGATTTATGGCGTGCGCCTGTTACAGGTGTTACAACCGTTGGCAGACGTGGAAACCCATTTGATCATGAGCCCGGCCGCCCGACAAACGCTGACGCTGGAGAGTGATTTCAGCGTGCGCGATGTGCAGGCATTGGCGGACGTGGTGCATGACAGTCGTGACATTGCGGCCTCTCTGTCGTCCGGTTCGTTTCGTACCGCGGGAATGGTGATTCTCCCCTGTTCCATCAAAACCCTTTCAGGGATTGTGCACAGCTACAGCGATAACTTATTGATTCGTGCCGCAGACGTGATATTAAAAGAGCGTCGCCCGTTGGTCTTGTGCGTGCGTGAAACCCCATTGCACCTCGGGCATCTGCGCCTGATGACGGCAGCCGCAGAAATGAGGGCAGTGATCATGCCGCCCGTTCCCGCGTTTTATCACCGTCCGCAAACCTTGCAAGACGTGGTGGATCAAACGGTCAACCGTGTGCTCGATCAGTTTGATATTGCGTTGCCTGAAGCACTGTTCACACGCTGGCAGGGCAGTTAACGCCGCCCAATCGTAAAAACACACCAATCAGGTGCAATTCCTGTCATCTTTTCCCTCGCTTTCTTGCCTGTCTGCGCAAGGTTTGCACTACGCTTAAGCGATGATGCGTTGTTATGGTTCAAGTGTTGATTGATTTGCACCAATATGTTGCCGGGAAAGCGCGCCGTCTCTTTCCTGATCAACACACGCATCATTACCCTCATCAGGGTGCCCCTATCACTACGCGCCTGCGGCAGAGTTCGGATTTATCCGTATTCTGTTGCGATTATGGCGCGGATTTTGCAAGGTTTCTGCTGATGAGACTGGCGGCGCTGGCATCCCTTTCGCGCAAGAGCGCGCAGGCGTCTGACCGCCCCTTTACGCTTAGTGATATTCATTCTTTTTGATCATCATTCCATCAAGATAAGGGTTGCGAAATGAAAAAATTATTCAGAATTCTGCCGTTGGCCTTAGTTATTGCTGCGGGAAGCTCGCTGGCCGATGTTCCCAAGAATCTCAAAATCGGCACCGACCCGACGTATGCACCCTTTGAGTCCAAGAATGCCAGCGGTGAACTGGTAGGGTTTGATATTGATTTGGCTAAAGAGCTGTGCAAGCGCATCAAGGCTGAATGTACTTTTGTGGAAAGTGATTTCGACGCGTTGATCCCTTCACTGAAAGCGAAAAAGATTGATGCCATCATCTCCTCGCTCTCCATCACTGAGAAGCGCCAGCAGGAGATTGCTTTCACGGAAAAACTCTACGCTGCCAACGCGCGTCTGATTGAGAAGAAAGGGGCGAACATTCAACCGATGCTGGAATCACTGCGCGGTAAACGTGTCGGCGTGTTGCAGGCCTCTACTCAGGAAGCCTATGCCAATGCCAACTGGCAGCCGAAAGGCATTGATGTGGTGGCTTACCAGAACCAGGATTTGATCTACGCCGACTTGACCGCAGGCCGTATCGATGCCGCGTTCCAGGATGAAGTGGCGGGCAGAGAAGGCTTCCTGAAATTACCGGCGGGTAAAGACTACGTCTTCGCGAGTCCGGCAGTGAAGGATGACAAATTCTTTGGCGTCGGTACCGGCATGGGGCTGCGCAAAGAAGATAAAGCATTGAAAGCTGCGCTGGATAAAGCGTTTGAAGAGATGCGCAAAGACGGCACCTACGACACTTTCGCGAAGAAATACTTCGATTTTGACGTATACGGCGGCTAATGGCGTGTTGCTGGGATCTGCCTGCGTCTTGCAGGCAGAGTGTGCCTTTTTAGACGGAAACACGCGATGCTCTACGGCTATACCGACCTGATTCTTGATGGGGCGCGCATGACGCTGCAATTAGCGGTGTGCTCGCTGCTGTTGGCGTTGGTCATTGGGCTGATTGGCGCTGGGGCCAAGCTCTCTGCCAATCGCCTGCTGTCCGGTTTTTTCTCCGCGTACACCACCCTGATCCGTGGCGTGCCGGATCTGGTGTTAATGTTATTGATTTTTTATGGCCTGCAAATTGCGCTCAATAGCGTGACGGAAACGCTCGGTATCGCACAAATCGATATCGATGCTCTCGGCGGGGATCATCACGCTCGGGTTTATCTACGGCGCCTATTTCACTGAAACCTTTCGCGGTGCCTACCTGGCTGTGCCGCCAGGGCAGATTGAAGCGGCGGTGGCTTACGGTTTTACGCCACTGAAGGTATTTCGCCGCATCATGTTTCCTTCCATGATGCGCTTTGCCTTGCCCGGTATCGGCAATAACTGGCAGGTGATCCTCAAGGCAACGGCGCTGGTGTCGCTGTTGGGGCTGAATGACATTGTCAAAGTGACCCAGTTGGCGGGCAAGGGGGCGCATGAACCGTTTTATTTCGCCATTGTTGCCGGGGTGATGTATCTGATTTTTACTACAGTCTCCAACGGGGTACTGTGGTGGCTGGAACGCCATTACTCGCAGGGCGTGAAGAAGGTGAATTATGAGTGAGATCCTGCAACAGTACTGGCAACCTTTACTATGGAGTGATGGGTATCGTCTCACCGGCCTGGCGATGACGCTGTGGCTGCTGATTTCGTCGGTGGTGATGGGCGGTCTGCTGGCGATCCCGCTGGCTATTGCCCGCGTTTCTCCACGGCGACGTTTCAGTTTTCCGGTGTGGGTATTTACCTATGTGTTTCGCGGCACGCCGCTTTACGTGCAGTTGCTGGTATTTTACTCCGGCGTTTACAGTCTGGAGATCGTGCGCGGCACCGACATGCTGAATGCGTTTTTCCGCAGTGGGCTGAACTGTGCGGTGCTGGCATTGGCATTGAACACCTGCTCCTATACCACAGAGATTTTTGCTGGTGCGATCCGTTCGGTGCCTCACGGAGAAATTGAAGCGGCCAGAGCTTACGGTTTTTCCCGGTTTAAACAGTATCGCTGCATTATTTTGCCCAGTGCGTTACGTATTGCACTGCCCGCGTACAGCAACGAGGTGATTTTGATGCTTCACTCCACGGCGCTGGCGTTTACCGTAACGGTGCCGGATATCTTGAAAATTGCCCGAGATATTAACGCTTCCACTTATCAGCCGTTTTATGCCTTTGGCTATGGGGTTGAATATTCTGGGGGTTGGCATTGCTGCCACCTTTGAACTGTTAGTCACCTTACTGGCGATTTTCGAACTGCTGGTGTTTATGGGCGTGGTTGCACCTGGATTCGAATGGGCAAACTTTGCTCGTGGCGGTTGGGCGGGGATGGACAGTTTCAGTCCGGTTGCCTTATCCGGTATTTTTGCCGCCATTCCCTTTGCTATCTGGTTCTTTCTCGCCATTGAGGGGGCGGCGATGGCCGCTGAAGAAGCGAAAGATCCTAAACGCACCATTCCTCGCGCCTTTGTCGGTGGCATCCTGACCTTAAGCCTGCTGGCAATGGGGGTGATGCTGTTTGCCGGCGGGGTGGGTGATTGGACGCAGCTTTCTAATATCAATGACCCGCTGCCTCAGGCAATGAAAATGATTGTCGGCAGCAATAGCGGTTGGCTGCACATGTTGGTGTGGCTCGGGTTGTTTGGCCTGGTGGCCTCATTCCATGGCATCATCATGGGCTATTCGCGTCAGATCTTTGCCCTGGCGCGCGCGGGGTATCTCCCCGCTTCGCTGGCGCGAGTCCATCCGCGTTTCCGTACGCCGCACCGCGCCATTCTGGCGGGCGGTGTCGTCGGGATTGCCGCCATCTTCTCCGATTCGTTCGTCACCATCGGCGGGCTGCCGCTGACGGCAAATATCGTTACCATGTCGGTATTCGGTGCGATAGTCATGTACATTACGTCGATGGCCGCCTTGTTTAAACTGCGTCGCAGTGAACCGGCACTCAGTCGTCCGTTCCGTGCGCCCTGGTATCCCTTTGCCCCGGCATTTGCGCTGGTGATGGCGGTGATTTGTCTGGTTGCCATGGTGTATTACAACACGTTACTGGCGCTGATTTTTACTGCCATGATGTTGCTGGGATACGGTTGGTTTCGGGCAACCCGAAGTGCGCGTGAGTCCGCAGTATTCGATCCCCAATTGACGGCATCCAAATAGCAGGCGAGGAGGGATATGTATCACACAACACTGGGGGCACCAGCGTTACACCTTTGATTCTCTGCGTACGCTACTGGCCAAAGCGTCACCGGCGCGTTCCGGTGACTATTTGGCGGGCATGGCGGCCCTGAGCGCTGAAGAGCGTATGGCGGCGCGTATGACGGCGCGTATGACGCTGGCCGCAGTGCCATTAAAGACCTTTTTGCAGGACCTCTTGATTCCCTATGAGCAGGATGAGGTCACGCGACTCATTGTTGATAGCCACGATAAGCAGGCGTTTGAACCCATTTCACATTTGACCGTGGGGGATTTTCGCAACTGGCTATTGAGCGACACCACCAGTAGCGAACTGTTGACGCGCGTTGCACCGGGTATCACGCCGGAAATGGCGGCAGCGGTGAGTAAGCTGATGCGCAATCAGGATTTGATCCTGACGGCAAAAAAATGTCGTGTCGTCACGCGTTTTCGCAACACGATTGGCTTGCCGGGGCATCTCAGCGTGCGCTTGCAGCCGAACCACCCTACCGATGATTTGAAAGGCATTGCCGCCAGCATGCTTGATGGCTTGCTGTATGGCAGTGGCGATGCGGTGATTGGTATTAACCCAGCCAGTGACAGCCTGCCGCTGCTGGAACAGCTGAATTACATGCTTGATGATGTCATTCACCGCTTTGAGATCCCTACGCAGTCCTGCGTGCTGACGCATGTCACCAACACGCTGAAACTGATTGAGCGTGGGGCACCGGTGGATTTGGTGTTTCAGTCGATCGCCGGTACTGAAGCCACCAATGCCAGCTTTGGCTTCAATCTGGCGACACTGGGAGAGGCGCATCAGGCGGCATTGAGCTTACAGCGTGGCACGTTGGGTAACGAAGTGATGTATTTTGAAACCGGGCAGGGCAGTTGTCTTTCGGCCAATGCTCATCACGGTGTCGATCAGCAAACCTGTGAGGCGCGCGCCTATGCGGTGGCGCGGCGTTTCTCTCCGCTACTGGTAAACACGGTCGTGGGCTTTATCGGGCCTGAATACCTGTATGACGGTAAGCAAATTATCCGCGCCGGATTGGAAGATCACTTCTGCGGCAAACTGCTGGGTGTCCCGTTGGGCTGTGACGTGTGCTACACCAACCACGCTGAAGCGGATCAGGACGATATGGATACGTTGCTGACTCTGTTGGTCACCGCCGGATTGACCTATCTGATGGGTATTCCGGGCGCGGATGACATCATGCTTAATTATCAGAGCACCTCGTTTCATGATGCGCTGTATGTGCGTGAACTGCTGGGATTGAAACATGCGCCGGAGTTTGGTGAGTGGCTGGCGCGCATGAAGATTCTCGATACCCAAGGTCGAATGTGTGATGCCAGCCGTCAGCATCCGTTGCTGCAACATCAACCTTATCTGGAGGGGCGCGTATGAAGGACCTCGTTCACGCCAACCCGTGGGAAATGCTGCGAGAATACACCGCAGCGCGCATTGCCTTGGGGCGCACCGGTGCAAGCCTGCCAACCGAAGAATTGCTGAAATTCGGCCTGGCACATGCGCAGGCGCGGGATGCGGTGCATCAGGCGTTTGACAGTGAACCCCTTGCAGAGGCGTTAGCGGCGCAAGGGCTGAAAACCTTTACCGTGCACAGCGCTGCAACGTCGCGTGAGCAGTATCTTTATCGGCCTGATTTGGGACGGCGCTTGTCGGAGGCCAGCCGTGAGGCGCTGATGGCGCTGCGTCAACCGCCAGCCGATTTGCTGATCGTGGTGGCTGATGGTCTCTCGTCCAAGGCGGTGCATCGCCAGGCGGTGCCGCTCATTACTCAGGCGCATCCTTATCTGGAGCAACTCGGTTTGTCGCTGGCACCGGTGGTGCTGGCGCATCAGTCGCGCGTGGCGCTGGGCGATGACATTGGCGAGTGTCTGTGGGCCAAAGCGGTGGCGATCCTGATCGGCGAGCGCCCTGGTTTGTCATCACCGGACAGTCTGAGTATTTATTTAACCTGGGGGCCTCACACGCGCCGTTTGGAATCGGAGCGTAATTGCATTTCCAATATTCGCCCGGAAGGGCTTGATTATCCACAGGCCGCGTTTAAATGGGCCTGGCTGCTGGAGCAAGCGTTTCAACGCCGGCTGTCGGGGGTCGCGCTGAAAGATGAGAGCGATAACCCGGCGATGCACGGCAAGATTCACCCACCTGCCGTAGGGCATTTGACAACACCATGATGGTGACTCGCCTTCCACTGCGCGCTGCATCGTGCAAAAGGGGCGAGATTGTTCAATTTGCTTTTATCCGCGTGTCTCTGACACGGATTCTGCAACTCAGGATCGTACTGAACAGGGAGTGTTCAGTACGTTTTTTTATACGGTGCTTAACGTTGGTTTAGCGGCGGCCTTTATCCTATATCCCTCCGATCACGGATGTGTGTAATCGTGCGACACCCACCTGCCAAATGAAAAAAGGACAAGAGTTGAGTACGGTAATTTTGTTACACTTTGCCGTATTGCGACGTATTTTTTCGGGGATCACGATGAAGTTGATGTTTGCCTCAGATATTCACGGCTCGCTAACGGCGACGGAGCGGGTACTCGATATTTTTACCCGCAGCGGCGCCGAGTGGCTGATGCTTTTGGGGGATTTCCTCAATCACGGCCCGCGCAATCCGCTGCCGGAGGCTTATCAGCTTGCCGATGTGGCGAGCCGATTGAATGCGTTTGCCCGTCAAATTGTGGCGGTGCGCGGTAACTGCGACAGCGAAGTGGATCAGATGTTGCTCGACTTTCCGATCACGGCACCGTGGCAGCAGGTGCTGTTGCCGCAGCAGCGTCTTTTCCTGACGCACGGTCATCTCTACCATCCTCAGCATCTTCCGCCGTTGCAGGCAGGCGATGTGCTGGTGTATGGGCACACCCACCTTCCTGTGGCTGAGCGTCAGGGGGAGATCTACTGCTTTAATCCTGGCTCCGTCAGCTTGCCAAAGGGGGGCAATGTGCCCAGCTATGGCATGCTGTCACAAGGGGAGCTTCAAGTTTTACCGTTAATGGGTGGCGAGCCTATTGCACAGGTGACTATTAGTCACTAAGTTATCAACGATCTTGCACGACTAACGCTTAGTACGTTTAAAACAGACGCGCGTCGCAACGCGCCAATACTGAAGGGTTCAGAGGATGGTGGAGCAAAGTCAAGCGGCAGGGACCGAGTGGGTGGATATTGTTGACGAGAACAATGACGTTATCGCCCAGGCCAGCCGCCAGCAAATGCGCGCTCAACGTTTACGTCACCGCGCCACCTATATCGTTGTTCATGACGGCATGGGAAAAATACTGGTTCAACGCCGTACCGAAACAAAAGATTTCTACCCCGGTTGGTTGGATGCGACAGCCGGGGGCGTAGTGCAAACCGATGAGCACATGCTCAAGTCGGCCCGTCGTGAAGCGGAGGAGGAACTGGGCATTGCCGGTGTGCCTTTCGCCGATCATGGCCTGTTCTATTTTGACGGTGACAATTGTCGTGTGTGGGGGGCGTTATTCAGTTGCGTTACCCACGGCCCGTTTGCCTTGCAGGAAGAAGAAGTGGCTGAGGTGTGCTGGATGACACCGCAGGAGGTCACGGCGCGCTGCGATGAGTTCACGCCGGATTCGCTCAAAGCCCTGTCGCTGTGGATGAGTCGTTACAACGAGCAAAGCTACGGCAAACCCATTACGCGTGAGCCAGTGAAAACCGATGACGAGGTTGCCGCATCGGACGACGCTGAAGAGTAATCGGCTTACGCTGTGCTGCGGGCTGTCAATGGTGGCCCGCAGCGCAGACCATTATGCGGTAACGACAGCCTGTCGCGAGCCAGGACACACCAGTTGACGGCTCTTGATGTGGCACATTTCCAGATCCTCACGCAGGAAGAATGCCATCTCCCACGGATTTTTGTGAATGAACGCCTCGCGTACCTGTTCGAACAGCGGATTGTGTGGCGGGATCAGATAGGCATCGCCCTCAATCAAGGTGTAGTTCCACTCAATAGCGCGTTCAAAGGTGTAGTGTGAGCGCTCATCCATCGCAAAGAAACAGTGTGGGTTGCGTTTGAGCTGCCGGGATTTGAACGTCTCAGGGAAGGTGATAAGAAACACATCATTGTCCACCGAGGAGAGAAACGCCAGAACCGTGGTATGGGGTTGCTCTTGCGCCATGGTGACCAGCACGCCTACCTTGTTGGTGAAATCATGGTGTTCCGTCTCTGGCAGCGCATTCAGCGGCGTAAACGGCACCACGCGTTCTTCCCGTGTATCCTGAGGATAGTGATAGTCCGGTGCGCGGATATCCAGTACGCAGCTAAGCCCATACATCACCTGGCACTCACGCGGCTCCAGCAGCACCCAATCTTCATCCACCTCCGCCACGCGCCCTTTGTAAGAGGCGCGATAAACGGAAATGTTGGCATCAAACTGATCCACCCCGGTGCGGTTATCAAGATGCAGCGTGGCGAAATCACCGACGGCCAGCGCGTGGCCTTTGGGGAAGAAAACCCGCAGTGCATTGTTAGTGCGCGGATAGACGCCGCAAATGTGCATCACCACCTTTCCCTGCTGGTAGCAGGCTAAAACCCCGAGCGTCTGCTTGCCGAGATAGTGAACCAGATTCATGCTGTGTGTCCTTGCTTGTTGTTTTAATCGGTAGCTGTGTTTTGGCAAATTAAGGGTGTTTTTTAACGATTTACTATGACGCAAAAGCAAAAGGCCGCGAAAGCGCGGCCTTTGGATAATTCAGAAACCCTGGATTGCTGCTGGGTAGCCTGAATGGGGTCACGTATTCAATGTGTTGCTCCGCAATAAAAATAGTATTCATGCTCTATGTTCTCTTCATGCATTCAGGCTGGTTTTAAACACCTTTTTTGCATGCCAGACTATGTAGCAATACACTCATTGAATACGTGACCCTGAATGGCGGTCAGGGCCACGGTATAAACGATATCGTCTACCAGTGCGCCACGGGACAGATCGTTCACTGGCTTGCGCATGCCTTGCAGCATCGGCCCGATGGAGATCAGGTCAGCAGAACGTTGTACCGCTTTGTACGTGGTGTTACCGGTGTTCAGATCCGGGAAGATGAACACGGTAGCCTGGCCAGCAACCGGTGAATTCGGCGCTTTGGATTTCGCTACGTCGGCCATTACTGCGGCGTCGTATTGCAGCGGACCATCGATCACCAGATCCGGGCGTTTTTCCTGTGCCAAACGGGTTGCTTCACGCACTTTTTCCACGTCGCTGCCCGCACCGGAGTTACCGGTGGAGTAGGAGATCATGGCAACGCGCGGATCGATACCAAATGCGGCGGCGGAATCGGCGGACTGAATCGCAATTTCGGCCAGTTGCTCTGCGGTCGGATCCGGGTTGATGGCGCAGTCACCGTAGACAAACACTTGTTCCGGCAGCAGCATAAAGAACACGGAAGAAACCAGTGAACTGCCCGGAGAGGTTTTGATCAACTGCAACGGCGGACGGATGGTGTTAGCGGTAGTGTGAACGGCACCGGAAACCAGACCGTCAACTTCTCCTTGTTCCAACATCAGGGTGCCCAGCACCACGTTGTCTTCCAGTTGCTCACGCGCAACCACTTCGGTCATGCCTTTGCTCTTACGCAGCTCAACCAGACGCGGGACATAGCGTTCGCGAACGGCATCCGGATCGACAATTTCGATGCCTTTGCCTAGTTCAACACCCTGTGCAGCAGCAACGCGTTGGATCTCTTCCGGGTTACCCAGCAGCACACAGTGCGCAATACCACGTTCGGCACAGATAGAGGCGGCCTTCACAGTACGCGGTTCGTCGCCTTCCGGTAGCACAACGCGCTTGCCCGCCTGGCGTGCCAGTTCGGTCAACTGATAGCGGAATGCCGGCGGAGACAGACGGCGAGAACGCTCGGATGCGGCGCTCAGGGATTCGATCCACTGGCTGTCAATGTGGCGAGCCACGTAGTCTTGGACTTTCTCAACGCGTTCGCTGTCGTCAGCCGGTACTTCCAGGCTGAAACTTTGCAGGCTGAGCGAGGTCTGCCAGGTGTTGGTGTTCACCATAAATACCGGCAGGCCAGTCTGGAAGGCGCGTTCGCACAGTTTGGCGATGCTGGCATCGATTTCATAACCGCCAGTCAGCAGCACAGCACCGATTTCAACGCCGTTCATGGCAGCCAGGCACGCGGAGACCAGTACGTCAGGACGATCCGCAGAGGTCACCAGCAGGGAACCCGGACGGAAATGTTCCAGCATGTGTGGAATGCTGAGCGCACAGAAGGTCACGGTTTTCACACGACGGGTCTGAATTTCGCCTTCGTTGATGATGCGGGCATTCAGGTGTTTTGCCATGTCGATAGCGCGGGTGGCGATCAGATCGAAGCTCCACGGCACGCAGCCCAGTACCGGCAGCGGGCTGTTGGCAAACAGTTGTTTCGGATCGACGTTCGGCACGTCTGCTTTGCTGGAATCATCGAAGATTTCAGACAAATCAGGACGGGTACGACCTTGCTCATCCACCGGGGCATTCAGTTTATTGATGATAACGCCGGTGATGTTTTTGTTCTTGCTGCCGCCAAAGCTGCTGCGTGCCAGTTCGATACGCTCTTTCAACTGGTCCGGAGAGTCGTTGCCCAGTGCGATAACGAACACAATTTCAGCGTTCAGGGTTTTGGCGATTTCATAGTTCAGCGCGTTGGCAAACTGATGTTTGCGCGTCGGCACCAGACCTTCTACCAACACCACTTCTGCATCTTTGGTGTTTTCGTGGTAGTTGGCGATGATCTCTTCCATCAGCACATCTTGCTGGTTGGAACTGAGCAGCGCTTCAACGTGGCTCATTTTCAACGGCTCAGCCGCAGTGATGGCTGAGTTGGCGCGGATGATAGTGGTGGTTTGATCCGGCGTATTGTCGCCAGAACGCGGCTGCGCGATCGGTTTGAACACGCTCAGGCGCACGCCTTTTTGTTCCATGGAACGAATGACACCCAGGCTGACGCTTGTCAGACCAACGCTGGTGCCAGTGGGGATCAACATGATTGTACGGGACACGGCTAAACCTCTTTACGGTTGCTCGCTGAGTCAAAAACAGCTTGGTCAGAAAAGACACCGTCAGTCTTGGCTGACGGTGTGGGATTACTTGTCTTACGCGGTGAGACGCAGGGCGTCTTGCGCGATAACCAACTCTTCGTTGGTCGGGATTACCAGCGCAGGGCGGCAGCCCTCTTTGCTGATGTTGCCGCCGTTGCCGAAGCGAGCAGCCAGGTTGCGTTCGTGGTCGACTTCAAAGCCCAGCAGGCCCAGTTTGTTCAGCGTCAGTTCACGTACCATGGCAGCGTTTTCACCGATACCACCGGTGAAGATAACGGCGTCCAGACGGCCTTCCATCAGCGCACTGTAGGCACCGATGTATTTAGCCAGACGGTGGCAATACACGTCCATGGCACGTTTGGCATCCGCTTTGGTGGTGTAGTTGTCTTCAACATAGCGGCAGTCGCTGGTGACTTCAGTCAGGCCCAGCAGGCCAGATTCTTTGGTCAGCAGCTTGTTGATAGCCTCAACGCTCATGCCCAGGGAATCGTGCAGGTGGAAGATGATCGCCGGGTCGATGTCACCGCTACGGGTACCCATGACCAAACCTTCCAGCGGGGTCAGACCCATGGACGTGTCGACGCACTTACCGTTACGCACTGCGGTTACGGAACCGCCGTTGCCCAGGTGGCAAGTGATCAGGTTAACTTCGTCAACCGGCTTGTTCAGCGCTTCTGCGGCCTGTTGGGTCACAAAGAAGTGGCTGGTGCCGTGCGCGCCATAGCGGCGAACGTGATGCTCGGAGTACAGTTTGTACGGCAGGGCATACAGGTAGGATTCTTCCGGCATGGTCTGGTGGAATGCGGTGTCGAATACGGCAACGTTTTTGTCTGCCAGCGCCGGGAACGCTTTCAGCGCTTCGTCGATACCGATCAGGTGAGCCGGGTTGTGCAGCGGTGCGAACGGCACGGAATCTTTGATGCCTTGCAGCACGTCGTCGTTGATCACGGCAGACTGGGTGAATTTCTCGCCGCCGTGTACGATACGGTGACCGATAGCAACCAGTTGCGCGGAGAGTTCCGGTTTCTGTGCCAGAATGGTGTTAACGATGAAGTTCAACGCTTCGCTATGTGCAGCGCCTGCGCCCAGCGCAGCTTCCTGCTTGGCGCCATCCATTTTCCACTTGAGACGGGCTTCAGGAAGGTGGAAACACTCGGCCAGACCTGACAGGTACTCTTCCCCGTTAACAGCATCGATGATAGCGAACTTCAGGGATGAACTACCGCAGTTAAGAACCAGTACTAACTTACTCGACATGGAAGTACCTACTTGTTATACATGGTGAACAAATGTCAAACAGCGCGTAGCGTAGCCTAAACAGCCGCTGACATTTATGACTAACGTCATGGCACGGTGTGATTTCCCTGACATGACCATGAAAAAGCGCCGATATGGCCTATCCCCATAGCATACTGGATGCAAAGCGTGCGAAGATGACATATCGGCCCTGAAAAGCATGTGGCGAAAAATAAGGCGATAAATGTCGCGCCCGCACCAATGGTCCCCTGTTTTTTGCCTATGCTGTAGTTAATACAGTTGAAAACGGCATTCATCATCAAGCACGATGGTGAAAGGATCGTTATTCTGGCATGCAGCATGACCACGTTGGTTTAGTGACATGACTACTTTAGTATAGATGGCGACCTACGCCGAGGTAGGATACCGATAGCGTCAGGCAAACACAAAATATATTTTAATTTTATCAAATATAGTTGTTGTCTTGTTTGAGGATTTTATTTTTTATCTGTTATTTTGATGATGCAATTGAAAATGGTAATAACTGAAACGGTAACAAAGGAGTCGCCATGAAATCTCAACCAACTGATAAACGCGGGGGATGGCGTGTACTCCATTACGGGCAGCATTATATGAAAACCTGGCCGCTGGATAAACGTCTGGCGCCTGTTTTCCCTGAAAACCGCGTGGTGCGCGCTACGCAGTTCGGTATTCGTTTTATGCCGCCGCTGGCCGTGTTCACCTTAACCTGGCAGATTGCGCTGGGTGGCCAACTGGGGCCAGCAGTTGCGACCGCACTGTTTGCCTGTAGTCTGCCGTTACAAGGGCTGTGGTGGCTAGGCCGCCGCTCGGTATCGCCGTTGCCACCAACGCTTTCCGAATGGTTTCACGATCTTCGCCTTAAACTGCAAGAGGCAGGGATGGCGCTGGCACCGATTGAAGGTAAACCCACTTACCAGATGCTGGCCGACGTGCTGAAACGAGCCTTTAAACAGCTGGACAAAACCTTTTTAGACGATCTGTGACCGTTTTCACCCTTTGCGTGTGAATAGCATTATTTTGTCCTTCCCCTCTGTTTTAAATCAAAAAATCGGAGGCTAGCGCTATCTTCCCACTTTTGGGTATGCGATTCTGGTATCAGGTTAAACGAGTCAGCGGCGTCAGGCCGGTACTATAGAGGTTCAGGAGAGCACGATGGAAATGACGAATGCCCAGAGATTGATCCTTTCGAATCAATACAAAATGATGACGATGATGGATCCGGACAATTCAGAACGCTATCGTCGGCTGCAAACCATCGTCGAGCGCGGCTATGGGCTGCAAATGCGTGAGTTGGATCGGGAATTTGGCGAACTCAGTGAAGACGTGTGCCGCACCATCATCAATATCATGGAAATGCACCACGCCTTGCAGGTTTCCTGGGATAACCTGAAAGACCGCAAGGATCTGGATCAGCGTCGCCTGGCCTTTTTGGGCTTTGATGCCGCGACCGAAGCGCGCTATCTCGGCTTTGTTCGTTTCATGGTGCATGTGGAAGGGCGCTATCCGCATTTCGATTCCGGTACTCACGGCTTCAACGCACAGACGAAAATGTGGGAAAAATACAACCGCATGCTGGCAGTGTGGGTGTCCTGTCCGCGTCAGTATCATTTAAGCGCCGTAGAGATTGCGCAAATCATCAATACCTGAACCGGTGAAATAAAACAAAGAGGTGGTTGTGGAGTGTAAAGGTTTCCTGTTTGATTTGGATGGTACGTTGGTGGATTCACTACCAGCCGTGGAGCGTGCCTGGGTTAATTGGGCGGTTGTCCATGATATCGAACCCCAGGAGGTGCTTGATTTTATCCATGGCAAACAGGCGATCACCTCGCTGCGCTACTTTTTGCAGGGTAAAAGCGAAGCGGAGATCCAGCGTGAGTTTGATGAGCTGGAGCGCACCGAAGCGTCTGACACGCAGGGCGTGCAGGAGGCGATGCCGGGCGCAAGCCAACTCCTTGAGCGCCTTAACGCGCTTGGCATTCCCTGGGCTATCGTGACATCAGGTACTGTGCCTATCGCCCATGCGCGCCATCGTGCCGGGCAATTGCCGCAGCCACAGGTGTTTATCACCGCCGAGCAGGTGGCTCGCGGTAAGCAGCAGCCGGATGCTTACCTGCTGGGTGCTTCAAGCCTGGGTCTGGAACCGCATGAATGCGTGGTGGTAGAAGATGCGCCTGCCGGATTGGAATCCGTTAGCGGCAGGTTGTCAGGTGATTGCCGTCAATCCCCCGGCGGATACCCTGGCGTTAGAGGACGTTGATATGGTGCTGACATCGCTAACGCAACTGACCCTGACACCCACGCCGAACGGTGTGCAGGTGAGTAAGCTAACCGATTGATAAAAGCGTAACTAAATATGATCAAAACCCCGCCTCGGCGGGGTTTTTTTATGGCAGACTATCAGAACAGACTTGGGTTAAGCGTGATTTTTTAGGCTGTTACCGTCTGGACGGTTATCAATGACCGTGTTGCCGCTGGCTTACGCGTTTTTTCGGGAGGGTCTTTTGAACCGCGAACTGCTCTGGGTGTTATCCCTGCTGTTGATCGCTATCTTATTGTTTAGCACCAATAAGCTACGCATGGATGTGGTGGCGCTGCTGGTTATCATCGCCTTTGTGTTGAGCGGTACCTTAACGCTGTCGGATGCGCTAGTCGGCTTCAGCGACCCCAACGTGATCCTTATTGCCGCGCTATTTGTTATTGGCGAAGGGCTGGTCAGAACCGGCGTGGCGTATCAGGTCGGGGAGTGGCTGATTCGCGTTGCGGGCAACAGTGAGATCAAGATGCTGGTGCTGCTGATGCTGACTGTGGCGGCGCTGGGCGCGTTTATAAGTTCCACCGGCGTGGTGGCGATCTTTATTCATGTGGTGCTGAGCGTTTCGGCCAAAACGAAAACCTCACCGGGGCGGCTGATGATGCCGCTCAGTTTTGCTGGCCTGATCAGCGGGATGATGACGCTGGTGGCGACGCCGCCCAACATGGTGGTAAGCAGTGAGTTGATGCGTGACGGCAACCACGGTTTCGGCTTTTTCAGAGTCACCCCGATTGGTGTCGTGGTGTTGCTGCTGGGCATTGCTTACATGCTGGTGGCTCGATTCTGGCTGAGCGGTGTCGATCCGCAAGCGGCAAACAAAGAGGACTGGAAGCGCAAGACCTTTCGCGACCTCATTCGCGATTACAAACTGACGGGCAGGGCGCGTCGTTTGGCGATACTACCGGGTTCACCCTTTATCGGTCACCGCTTGGACGATTTGCGTCTGCGCCAGCGCTACGGTGCCAACGTGGTAGGGATTGAGCGCTGGCGTAAGTTCCGTCGCGTGATGGTCAGAGTGGCGGGTAACACCGAACTGCGGTTAAACGATGTGTTGCTGATTGATATGTCAGCCTCTGAAGTCGATTTGCGTGAGTTTTGCACCTCGCAGCGCTTGGAACCGATGGTGCTGCGCGGTGAATACTTTTCTGAACAGGCGCGCGATGTGGGGATGGCGGAAGTGTCGCTGATCCCCGATTCTGAGCTCATTGAGACGCTTTATGACGTAGGCTTCCGCAGCCGCTACGGGCTTTCCGTGGTGGGTATCCGCCGCAATGGTGAGGCGATGGACGGATTGCTGGCCGACGAACCGTTGCAACTGGGCGATATCCTGCTGGTAATTGGCGACTGGCGTATGATCCGCCAACTGCAATCGCAAAAGCATGTGATGCTGGTGTTGAACCTGCCTGCCGAAGTGGATGACGTTGCGCCTGCGGTGAGCCAGGCTCCGCACGCGCTGTTCTGTCTGGCGCTGATGGTCGCCATGATGCTGACTGACGAAATCCCCAATGCCATTGCTGCGTTGATTGCCTGTTTGCTGATGGGAAAATTTCGCTGTATCGATATGGAAAGCGCTTACCGTGCGATCCACTGGCCGAGCCTGATTTTGATCGTCGGGATGATGCCCTTTGCGCTGGCGCTTCAGCAGACCGGTGGTGTGACGCTGATTGTGAATGCCCTGATGGACGTTGCGGGTGGGACTGGGCCGCAGGTGATGCTGGTGTGCCTGTTTGTGCTGTGTGCGACGATCGGACTCTTTATTTCCAACACCGCCACCGCTGTGTTGATGGCACCGATAGCCATTGCTGCGGCAAAAAAGATGGGGGTTTCGCCGTATCCCTTCGCCATGATCGTGGCTATCGCCGCCTCCGCGGCATTCATGACACCGGTTTCGTCACCGGTGAATACGCTGGTGCTCGGCCCAGGTGGCTACCGCTTTGGTGATTTCGTCAAAGTCGGCGTGCCATTCACGGTGTTGGTGATGATTGTCAGCGTGACATGGTGCCGTGGCTGTATGGTTTTTAACTGTGCGTTGATGCACCTTATAAAACCATTTCACTGCACTAACAGAAATACCGATATCAACGCCAACGTTGCACGCTGATATCGGCTTACAGAGTGGAACCCTGACTAATCTCATCCAGCGACAGGCTAAAACTCGGGATAAACACCTCCATGAAGTAGTCCATCTCCGGGCTTTGGCGCTGTTGCAGCGTCTTTTCCAGCCGGGTTTTGGCAAGGGCGAATTCGCTGTTACCGGCTGAAAGCTCTTCAAGGCATTTCAGGTAAGCGCACAGGGCATCTGCCTGTTTGACGATGGCGTGCTCTTCTTCACTACAGCAACTGTCATCAATCAGTTGGCGATAATCCTGCTGTAATCCGGGTGGCAACATGGCAATCAGGCTGCGCTGCGCCAGCTTTTCTATCTTCTTGTACTCATGGGCGATCTGCGCATTGAAATATTTGATAGGGGTCGGCATATCCCCGGTCAGCACCTCGCTGGCATCGTGGTACATCGCCAGCATCCCGATGCGTTCTGCATTCAGGTTGCCGTTGAATTTGCGGTTTTTGATCACCGCCAGCGCGTGAGCGACAAAGGCCACCTGAAGGCTATGCTCAGATACGTTTTCGGTGCGCACGTTGCGCATCAGCGGCCAGCGGCTAATCAGTTTCAAACGGGATAAGTGGGCGAAAAAGTGACTCTGATTCATCATGTTCTCTCAGACGGCAGCACCATAATCGGTTATTGTGGCCGCTCTCGGGAAGGATGTAAACGCCAGCGTGTCGTGAAAAATGAAGCGCTGGCGTGATGCAAACAGAGGTGTTACTGATGGTAGTGCGACAGGAAACGGCCCAGCTTGTGGATGGCGGAATCCAGCTCATCTACACGCGGTAGCGTGACGATACGCACGTGGTCCGGATGCGGCCAGTTAAACGCAGTGCCTTGCACCAGCAGCACTTTTTCTTGCAGCAGCAGATCCAGCACCAGTTTCTGGTCGTCATGGATATTGAAACGCTTGGCGTCGATACGCGGGAACATGTAGAGCGCTCCCTGCGGTTTGACACAGGAGACGCCGGGGATCTGGTTGATCAGTTCCCAGGCGCGCAGACGTTGTTCATACAACCGTCCACCGGGGTGGATGAACTCACTGATGCTCTGATAACCGCCCAGCGCAGTCTGGATGGCGTGTTGCATAGGCACGTTGGCACACAGACGCATAGATGCCAGCATTTCCAAGCCTTCGATATAGCCTTTGGCATGCTTTTTCGGGCCGTTCAGCACCATCCAACCCTGGCGGAAACCGGCTACCCGGTAGGTTTTCGATAAACCGTTAAAGGTCACCGTCAGCAGATCCGGCGCCAGCGCGGCGATGGAGTGGTGCTGCGCCTCGTCGTACAGAATTTTGTCGTAGATCTCGTCAGCAAAAATAATCAGGTTATGCTGGCGTGCAATTTCCACGATTTCCATCAGCAGCTCTTTGCTGTAAACGGCGCCGGTAGGGTTGTTGGGGTTGATGATCACGATGCCGCGCGTGCGTGGCGTGATCTTGCTGCGAATGTCGTCCAGGTCGGGGAACCATCCGGCTTCTTCATCACACAGATAGTGTACCGCATGCCCGCTGGATAACGAGACGGCGGCGGTCCACAGCGGATAATCCGGTGCAGGAACCAGCATCTCGTCGCCCGTGTTAAACAACGCTTGCATGGATTGCACGATCAGCTCGGAGACGCCGTTGCCGATATACACATCTTCCAGCGTCATTTCACGCATTCTGCGCGCCTGATAATGCTGCACAATGGCCTTACGCGCGGAATAAAGTCCTTTGGAATCGCAGTAACCCTGCGCGGTAGGTAAATTGCGGATGACATCGACCAGAATTTCATCCGGTGCATCGAAACCAAACGGCGCAGGGTTGCCGATGTTCAGTTTGAGTACTTTATTTCCTTCCTCTTCCAGGCGCTTGGCTTCTTTTAGCACCGGGCCTCGAATGTCATAGCAAACATTATCCAGCTTTTTAGACTTCTCAATGGGAGACATCATAGATAGAGCGAACCTTTTTCAGGAAAAGCGTATTTCGCGATGAAATAGCATAACCTGCCTAATGTACTCCTGTGTTTACCCCTTTTGAAGAATGATCGTCGATTTTAGTGCAATGCTGCGGGCGGCTGCACTGTTATTGTGCATTGATATCCCCACGGAATTTCACTAATCCCTTTTTGAAAAAAGGGGTCACGTATTCAATGAGTGTATTGCTACATAGTCTGGCATGCAAAAAAGGTGTTTAAAACCAGCCTGAATGCATGAAGAGAACATAGAGCATGAATACTATTTTTATTGTGGAGCAACATATTGAATACGCGACCAAAAAAGGGAGATAAAGCATCCTGTGCGCCTTTCTTTTCGTCAGGCTATTTATTCGGAGCGTGAAAATATAATTTCCAGTATAAAGGCGGAGCGGTTGTTTTTTTACCGAGCGGATAACGATCCCGACACTATTTGGTGGTGGGCGTTAGCGGCTGGATGAAAAGGCGATAATGGTAACGAAACGTGAGTATTTTTTTGCCCTAATCGAACGACTGCGATACTGTTTCAACATGTATTGTAATTAACGATACATGTAATAAAACACCAGGAATGTTTGTTAAATACTAAAATAGATAAGTGAAAATCGTATGGCCAATGCAAATCGATCGGTACTCAATCTTGATCTCGATCTACTCAGAACGTTTGTAGCGGTAGCGGATTTGAACACTTTCGCCGCCGCCGCCGTGGCGGTTTGCCGCACGCAATCTGCGGTGAGCCAACAAATGCAACGACTGGAGCAACTGGTGGGGAAAGAGCTGTTCGCCCGCCACGGTCGTAACAAATTGCTGACAGAACACGGCGTGCAGTTTCTGGGTTATGCCCGCAAGATCCTGCAATTTAACGATGAAGCCTGCACCTCGCTGATGTACAGCGACATGCTCGGCACACTGGCGATCGGCGCGTGTGAGGATACGGCAGATAACATTTTGCCTACGCTTTTGCATCGCGTGACCACGCTGTTTCCCAAACTGACCATTGACGTTAGCGTAAAGCCTAGTCCAGAACTGCACAGTATGCTGGAAAAAAAAGTGATTGATTTGGCGATCACCACCATGTCGAGCGATAGCGCTGAGCAAATTTTGCTGCGCACCTCGCCGACCATGTGGTATTGCGCGGCGGATTATCGCTTTCGTCAGGACGAACCCGTATCGCTGGTGTTGCTGGATGAGCCCAGCGATTTCCGTGCATTGGCGATCACCTTGCTCAATGAAGCAGGGATTCCCTGGCGTATTGCCTATGTCGCGTCTACGCTCCCGGCCGTGCGTGCTGCGGTAAAGGCCGGCTTGGGCGTAACGGTGCGCACCGTTGAGATGATGAACCCGGAACTGAGGGTATTGGGAACGGCAGACGGTTTACCGGTGCTTCCCGATACGCAGTATTTTTTGTGCAAACGCCTGCAAGAAAGCAACACCCTGGCCGATGCCATTTTCAATGTGGTAGCGTCTGGTCACTACTATCGTGGTGCGTTGCTTTCAGGTGCCTCAGCCAGCGACGATAACAGCACTAGCGAGGGGGATGCGGCGCTGAAAAATGCCCTGTTTATGTAATTCAGAACGTTGCACACGTTCATACGGGTATGGCGTAGTAGCAGGACGCCGTCACGGCTATGCCCGTTTTTTTACTCCCTTCTGATTATCCCACTTCGTGATTATTCCCATTCACTCGTGTTCCTCTTATCGTTATTCCTCGCGCTTTCTAAGGTTTTGTATTTTATGAAAAGCTGTTTCTTATTTTTCAAATGAATGTTGCAAACTTTCAGCTGTTAACATTGGCGCTGACAATTGGGTTTTTTTACTAACTAAATTGACAAAAATGTGTGTTGGATCAAAAAATAACCCTATTAACGCTAAGGGGGACCGGGTTTTCCGCACGAAAATGGTATAGTGCTTGTGCATTATCATCTATCCTTTAGCTAGCAGGTTGTTAACAATTACACCCGCCAGAGCCAGACTGACTTGATTTAGCTGAAGTATGAGAAGTGAAATGTTAACAAAACAGCGTGCATGTTAAGTTATGTGCTGTTATTTTTAGTAAGGTTGAAAAAAGGTTACAAAATAAAGGACGCAACCACTGCAAAAAGCGCTTAACGTAGATGTTTTCCGCACTGTTTGCAGGGTGATTATCCTTCCTTTTAATCGATGTGACGCCTTAACTGCCAGTAGAGCAGGTGTTCAACGTCACTTTTGATGAGTAAGCAAGAGTATGTCAACAACGACTGAAATCCTCGCCCATCACTGGGCATTTGCGCTATTCGTTATCATCGCCGTCGGCCTGTGCGGCTTCATGCTGCTGGGCGGGTTCCTGCTAGGCGGGAGAGCCAGGGCAAGGGCAAAGAACGTTCCCTATGAATCCGGGATTGACTCGGTTGGCTCTGCGCGCATGCGCCTGTCCGCCAAGTTCTATCTGGTTGCCATGTTTTTCGTTATTTTCGACGTTGAAGCCCTGTATCTCTATGCCTGTGCCGTTTCCATTCGGGAAAGCGGCTGGCTGGGCTTCATCGAAGCTGCCATTTTCATTTTGGTGTTGTTGGCGGGGTTGGTCTACCTGGTCCGTATCGGCGCGCTCGACTGGACGCCGACGCGTTCAAAACGGCAGGTTATCAAGTCTGACTTTCCGGTTAACACTACCAACACTCATCCGCAGTAACAGCGAGGCACTTTAAGATGGACTATACGCTCACCCGCATAGAGCCGGACGGTGAGAATGACCGTTATCCCCTGCAACGCCAGGAGATCGTTACCGATCCTCTGGAACAGCATGTTCACCGCAGTGTCTTCATGGGAAACCTGGAGCATGCCTTACACGACACGGTCAACTGGGGCCGCAAGAATTCACTGTGGCCTTACAACTTCGGTCTTTCCTGCTGCTATGTGGAAATGGTGACCTCGTTCACTGCCGTGCATGACGTGGCGCGCTTTGGCTCTGAAGTATTACGTGCTTCACCGCGTCAGGCTGACTTCATGGTGGTGGCCGGAACCTGTTTCACCAAAATGGCCCCGGTGATCCAACGCCTGTACGAACAGATGCTGGAGCCGAAATGGGTCATTTCCATGGGCGCGTGCGCTAACTCGGGCGGTATGTACGACATCTACTCTGTGGTGCAGGGCGTCGATAAGTTCCTGCCGGTGGACGTCTATATTCCAGGCTGCCCGCCGCGCCCAGAAGCGTATATGCAAGCGCTGTTGCTGCTCAAAGAGTCTATTGGTCAAGAGCGCCGCCCTCTGTCATGGGTGGTGGGAGAGCAGGGTGTGTATCGCGCCAACATGCAATCCGAGCGCGAACGCAAACGTGAAGAACGTATTGCGGTGACGAACCTGCGTTCGCCCGACGAGATTTAATCTGTTAATGGCAAGCAGAATGGCTGCGTAATACTACTCTCACAGGGTAGCAAGATAATAAACGGCAGCCGCACCATTAACAGAATGGCAAAATTACCGTGGTGACATATTTATGACAGATTTAACGACGCACGACCTCGCGCAGCCGGCCTGGGCCACCCGCGATCACCGGGATGATCCCGTCGTTGGCGAGCTGTGTAACCGTTTTGGACACGAAGCCTTTACCGTGCAGCCAACCCGTACCGGGATGCCGGTTGTATGGGTAAAGCGTGAGCAATTACTGGACGTTGTCACGTTCCTGAAAAAACTACCCAAACCCTATGTGATGCTGTTCGATCTGCACGGGGTGGACGAGCGCCTGCGCACACACCGTGAAGGCTTGCCTGCCGCAGACTACTCTGTCTTCTATCACTTCATCTCCATTGAACGTAATCGCGACATCATGATCAAGGTGCCATTGTCTGAAAATGACCTGCGCCTGCCGACCATGGTGAAACTGTTCCCTAACGCCAACTGGTATGAGCGTGAAGTATGGGACATGTTCGGTATTACGTTTGACGGGCACCCGCACCTGACGCGCATCATGATGCCGCAGACGTGGGAAGGTCACCCGCTGCGTAAAGACTACCCGGCGCGCGCCACCGAATTCGATCCCTTTGTGCTGACCAAGCAGAAAGAAGATCTGGAAATGGAATCTCTGACCTTTAAGCCTGAAGACTGGGGCATGAAGCGCGGGACGGAAAACGAAGATTTCATGTTCCTTAACCTCGGTCCGAACCACCCCTCATCACACGGGGCGTTCCGCATCATCCTGCAACTGGATGGTGAAGAGGTTGTCGATTGTATTCCTGATGTGGGCTATCACCATCGCGGTGCAGAGAAGATGGGCGAGCGCCAGTCCTGGCACAGCTATATCCCGTATACCGACCGTATCGAATACCTGGGCGGCTGCGTCAATGAAATGCCCTATGTGTTAGCCGTAGAGAAACTGGCAGGGATCGTGGTGCCGAAACGTGTGAACGTTATCCGCGTCATGCTCTCAGAGCTGTTCAGAATAAACAGCCACCTGCTCTACATCAGTACCTTTATTCAAGACGTCGGTGCCATGACGCCGGTCTTTTTTGCCTTTACCGATCGCCAGAAAATTTATGATTTGGTGGAAGCCATCACCGGTTTCCGTATGCACCCGGCCTGGTTCCGTATCGGTGGCGTGGCACACGACCTGCCGCGCGGCTGGGAACGTCTGCTGCGTGAGTTTTTGGACTGGATGCCCAAGCGTCTGGATACCTACGTTACGGCTGCGCTGAAAAACACCATCCTCAAAGGACGTACTCAAGGCGTAGCGACGTACAACGCTAAAGAAGCGCTGGAGTGGGGCGTCACTGGAGCGGGGTTGCGTGCTACCGGTATTGCGTTTGACGTACGTAAATGGCGTCCGTATTCCGGCTATGAAAACTTTGACTTTGAAGTACCGGTCGGCGACGGCATCAGTGACTGCTATGCCCGCGTGATGCTGAAAGTGGAAGAGCTGCGCCAGAGCCTGCGGATTCTGGAACAGTGCCTGAACAATATGCCGGAAGGCCCGTTCAAAGCCGATCACCCGCTGACCACGCCGCCGCCGAAAGAGCGCACGTTGCAGCACATTGAAACGCTGATCAACCACTTCCTCCAAGTGTCCTGGGGCCCGGTGATGCCGGAAAACGAATCGTTCCAGATGATCGAAGCGACGAAAGGCATCAACAGTTATTACCTGACCAGCGACGGCGGCACCATGAGCTACCGCACCCGTATTCGCACCCCAAGTTACGCGCACTTGCAGCAGATCCCTTCCGTGATTCGCGGTTGTCTGGTGTCTGACCTGATCGTGTACCTCGGGAGTATTGATTTCGTTATGTCAGATGTGGATCGCTAATTATGCATGATCAAGACACTCAACAACCTATTAACGCCGCAGCCGATGCCGCGCCGAACGAGTCTGTTTTTGTATTGAGCGACGCTGAGCGCGATGCCATCGAGCATGAAAAACATCACTACGAAGATGCGCGCGCGGCGTCCATCGAAGCGTTGAAAATTGTTCAGAAACATCGTGGCTGGGTGCCGGATGGCGCTATCCATGCCATTGCCGACATTTTGGGGATTCCGGCCAGCGATGTGGAAGGCGTGGCGACGTTTTACAGCCAGATTTTCCGTCAATCGGTTGGGCGGCACGTGATTCGCTATTGCGACAGCGTGGTGTGTTACATCAACGGTTTTCAGGGCGTGCAAGCGGCGCTCGAACGAAAACTGAAGATCAAGCCCGGTCAAACCACCTTTGACGGTCGTTTTACCCTGCTGCCGACCTGCTGCCTGGGCAACTGTGACAAAGGTCCGTCGATGATGATCGATGAGGATACGCACAGCCATGTCAAGCCTGACGATATCGATTCGCTATTGGAGCCGTATCAATGAGTATAAACAGGATTTTGACGCCCGAACAGCATCCGCTGACCTGGCGTCTGCGTGATGACAAGCAGCCGGTATGGCTTGACGAATACCGCGCAAAGAATGGGTATGCGGCGGCGCAGAAAGCGCTCAGCGGCATGGCTCAAGATGAAGTGGTTAGCCTGGTAAAAGACGCGGGCCTGAAAGGGCGCGGCGGTGCGGGCTTCTCCACCGGTCTGAAATGGAGCCTGATGCCGAAAGACGAAAGCATGAACATCCGCTATCTGCTGTGTAACGCGGATGAGATGGAGCCGGGCACCTACAAAGACCGTTTGCTGATGGAACAACTGCCGCACCTGCTGGTGGAAGGCATGTTGATCAGCGCGTTCGCCCTCAAAGCCTATCGCGGCTATATCTTCCTGCGTGGCGAATACGTAGAGGCTGCCGTTAACCTGCGTCGCGCCATCGAAGAAGCAAAACAGGCGGGCCTGCTTGGTAAAAATATTCTCGGCAGCGGATTCGATTTCGAGCTGTTCGTGCACACCGGTGCCGGGCGCTATATCTGCGGTGAAGAAACCGCGCTGATCAACTCACTGGAAGGCCGCCGCGCAAATCCGCGCTCCAAGCCACCGTTCCCGGCCTCTGCCGGTGCGTGGGGCAAGCCGACCTGTGTAAACAACGTGGAAACCCTGTGTAACGTGCCTGCGATTATCGCGCACGGTGCCGAATGGTATCAGGGGCTGTCTGCCGGCAAGAGTAAAGATGCAGGCACCAAGCTGATGGGATTCTCTGGCCGTGTGAAAAACCCCGGTTTGTGGGAACTGCCGTTTGGCACTTCGGCGCGCGAAATTTTGGAAGACTACGCGGGTGGCATGCGCGACGGGCTTAAATTCAAAGCCTGGCAGCCGGGCGGCGCGGGTACCGACTTCCTCACCGAAGCGCACCTCGATCTACCGATGGATTTCGAACATATCGCCAAGGCAGGCAGCCGTCTCGGCACCGCGTTGGCCATGGCGGTCGATCACGAGATCAACATGGTGGGGCTGACCCGCAATCTGGAAGAGTTTTTTGCCCGTGAATCCTGTGGTTGGTGTACGCCGTGCCGCGACGGTTTACCGTGGAGCGTGAAGATCCTGCGTGCGCTGGAGCGAGGCAAAGGGCAACCCGGCGATATTGAAACGCTGGAGCAACTGTGCCGTTTCCTCGGGCCGGGCAACACCTTCTGCGCCCATGCGCCAGGTGCCGTTGAGCCGCTGCAAAGTGCTATCAAGTATTTCCGTGACGAATTTGAAGCGGGTATTGCGCCGCAATATCTGGGAAATACCAAAGCGATTGGCGGTATTCAGCCGAACCTGCTGAAAGAGCGTTGGTAATCAAGCCGACAATAACAGGAGACGAAGCACGTCTCCGCTGGCGGATAGCCTGCTCTTATTACAGAATTTTTGATTAGCGCCTGTGGCAACACGGGCCATTATGGAAGCATGCTGACTATGGCTACGATTCATGTAGACGGCAAAGAGTATGAGGTGAACGGCTCGGACAACCTGCTAGAGGCTTGTCTGACGCTGGGGCTTGATATTCCTTACTTTTGCTGGCATCCCGCGCTGGGTAGCGTCGGTTCCTGCCGCCTCTGCGCGGTGAAGCAGTACCAGAATGCGGAGGACACGCGTGGCCGTCTGGTCATGTCTTGCATGACCCCCGCAACCGATGGCGCGTTTATCGCCATCGACGATGAGGAAGCCAAACTGTTCCGTAAAACCATCGTCGAATTCCTGATGACCAACCACCCGCACGACTGCCCGGTCTGCGAAGAGGGTGGCAACTGTCATTTGCAGGATATGACGGTGATGACGGGACATAACTTCCGCCGCTATCGCTTTACCAAACGTACTCACCGCAATCAGGATCTGGGGCCGTTTATCTCTCATGAGATGAACCGCTGCATCGCCTGCTATCGCTGTGTGCGTTACTACAAGGACTATGCCGGTGGCACCGATCTGGGCGTGTATGGTGCCCATGATAACGTCTACTTTGGCCGTCCTGAGGATGGCGTGCTGGAAAGCGAATTTTCCGGCAACCTGGTCGAAGTGTGTCCGACCGGGGTATTCACCGATAAAACGCACTCTGCACGCTACAATCGCAAATGGGATATGCAGTTTGCGCCCAGCGTCTGCCAGCAGTGCAGCGTCGGGTGTAACACCAGCCCGGGCGAACGTTACGGTGAGCTGCGTCGTATCGAAAACCGCTACAACGGTAGCGTGAACCACTATTTCCTGTGTGACCGTGGCCGTTTTGGTTATGGCTACGTCAACGCGAAAGATCGTCCGCGTCAGCCGTTGCAGCGTCGTGGCGATGACTGGATTGCCCTGAACGCCGATCAAGCGCTGCAAGGGGCGGCTGATGTGCTGCGCCAGTCAAAACGCGTCATCGGTATTGGCTCTCCGCGCGCCAGCGTAGAAAGCAACTTTGCGCTGCGTGAACTGGTGGGAGCGGAAAGTTTCTACACCGGTATTGCCCACGCTGAGCAGGCGCGTTTACAACTGATCCTCAACGTGTTGCGCGATAGCGGTGTACGCACTCCAATGCTGCGTGATATCGAAAGCTATGACGCCGTACTGGTGCTGGGTGAAGATTTGACCCAAACCGGCGCACGTATCGCGCTGGCGGTACGTCAGGCGGTGAAGGGGAAAGCGCGTGAAATAGCGGCTGCGCAAAAAGTGGCAGACTGGCAGATTGCGGCCATTCTCAACATCGGCCAACACGCCAAGCATCCGCTGTTTATGACATCGGTAGATAAAACGCGTCTGGATGATATCGCTGCCTGGAACTACCGCGCACCGGTAGAGGATCAGGCGCGCCTTGGCTTCGCCATCGCTCATGCTCTGGATGAAAATGCCCCGGCAGTCACCGATTTGGATGCTTCTCTGGCACCGAAAGTTGACGTTATCGTGCAGGCACTGGCTGGTGCGAAAAAACCGCTGATTATCTCTGGTACCCATTCTGGTAGCGAAGCGATTATCGAAGCGGCTGCCAACGTGGCGAAAGCGCTTAAACAACGCGGTTCTGATGTCGGAGTGACTTTTGTTGCCTCTGCCGCGAACAGTATTGGCCTGTCGATGATCGGCGGCGGTTCGCTGGACGATGCGCTGGCACAGTTGGAGAGCGGTGCTGCCGATAGCGTGGTGGTGCTGGAAAACGATCTCTATCGTCACGCCCCGCAGGCGCGTGTGGATGCGGCGCTGGCTAAAGCCACCAATCTGATCGTGCTGGATCATCAGCGCACCGCGATCATGGATAAAGCGTCGTTGATCCTCTCTGCCGCCAGCTTTGCTGAAAGCGACGGTACGCTGATCAATCAGGAAGGCCGCGCTCAGCGTTTCTTCCAGGTGTACGATCCGGCCTACTATGACAACAGCGTGGTGATGCTGGAAAGCTGGCGTTGGTTGCATTCGCTGGCGACCACCTATCAGAGCCGTAAGGTCGATTGGACACAACTGGATCACGTGATTGATGCCTGTGTGACAGCGTTGCCGCAGTTGGCGGGTATCAAAGACGCTGCGCCAGACGCCAATTTCCGTATCAACGGGCAGAAACTGGCGCGTTCACCCAATCGTTCCAGTGGCCGTACTGCCATGCGCGCCAACATCAGCGTGCATGAACCGCGTCAGCCACAAGACAAAGACACCATGTTCGCCTTCTCGATGGAAGGGAACAACAGTCCGACAGCCGCGCGTCAGCAGATTCCGTTTGCCTGGTCACCCGGTTGGAACTCCCCGCAGGCATGGAACAAATTCCAGGACGAAGTGGGCGGTCACCTGCGCCACGGCGATCCGGGTGTGCGTTTGATCGAAGCGGGCGAAGGCGTGCTGGGTTACTTCAACGCCATTCCGGCAGCGTTTAACGCACAGCCGGGACAGTGGCGCGTAGCACCTTACTACCATCTGTTCGGCAGTGAAGAGATGACACAGCGCTCTGCGGTTATCCAACAACGTATGGATGAGGCTTACGTGATGGTCAGTCTCGCCGATGCGGCGCTGCTGGGCGTTAACGCAGGCGCGCTGCTTGAGATGCGCTGTCAGGGACAGACCCTGCGTCTGCCGCTGCGCCTGAGCGACGCTCTGCGTCAAGGACAGGTTGGATTGCCGTTAGGGTTCCCGGGTATTGCGCCGTCGTTGGCAGGGGCAACCATTGAAAGTCTGCGGGAGGCTGTACAATGAGCTGGTTTACACCGGAGGTTATGGATACCTTGATCGCCGTCGGTAAAGCCGTGGTGATCCTGCTGGTGGTAGTCACCTGCGGCGCATTCATGAGTATGGGAGAACGTCGTCTTCTGGGGCTGTTCCAGGGGCGTTACGGGCCAAACCGCGTGGGCTGGGGCGGGTCGTTGCAGCTGGTCGCTGACATGATCAAGATGTTCTTCAAAGAGGACTGGGTGCCGCGCTTTACCGACCGCGTGATTTTCACGCTGGCACCGGTGATTGCCTTTACCTCGCTGCTGCTTTCGTTTGCCATTGTGCCGGTCACGCCGACCTGGGGCGTTGCTGATTTAAACATTGGCCTGCTGTTCTTCCTGATGATGGCGGGGCTGGCGGTGTACGCCGTGCTGTTCGCTGGTTGGGCGAGCGGTAACAAATACTCCCTGTTGGGGGCGGTGCGTGCATCAGCACAAACGCTGAGCTACGAAGTGTTTCTCGGCCTGTCGCTGATGGGTGTGGTCGCACAGGCGGGTTCGTTCAACATGCGCGATATCGTCGAATCCCAAGCGCACTTGTGGAACATGATTCCGCAGTTCTTCGGTTTTGTGACGTTTGCTATCGCCGGTGTGGCGGTGTGCCACCGTCATCCTTTCGACCAACCGGAAGCGGAGCAGGAACTGGCGGATGGTTACCACATCGAATATTCCGGTATGAAATTCGGTCTGTTCTTCGTGGGGGAATATATCGGCATCGTGACCGTATCGGCACTGATGGTAACGCTGTTCTTCGGTGGCTGGCACGGGCCGTTCTTACCGCCTTTCGTTTGGTTTGCGCTGAAAACCGGCTTCTTCATGATGATGTTCATCCTGATCCGTGCCTCGTTGCCGCGTCCGCGCTATGACCAGGTGATGACCTTCGGGTGGACCGTCTGTTTGCCGTTAACGCTGCTCAATCTGCTGGCGACGGCGGCTGTGATTTTGTACAACGCACACTAAAGGGAACTGAACCATGAAGATAAAAGACATTGTGGTTGGTTTCGGTACCCAGGTACGCAGTATCTGTATGGTCGGGTCCAACGCCTTCAAAAAGCGTGAAACCAAAATGTATCCGGAAGAGCCGGTTAACCCACCCCCACGTTACCGTGGCCGTATTGTGCTGACGCGCGATCCGGATGGTGAGGAGCGCTGTGTGGCTTGTAACCTGTGCGCCGTGGCCTGTCCGGTCGGCTGTATCTCGTTGCAGAAAGCGGAAATGAAAGATGGTCGTTGGTATCCCGAATTTTTCCGCATCAACTTCTCGCGCTGCATTTTTTGCGGGTTCTGCGAAGAAGCGTGCCCGACCACTGCGATTCAGCTGACGCCAGATTTTGAAATGGGCGAGTACAAGCGCCAGGATCTGGTGTACGAAAAACAAGATCTGTTGATCTCTGGGCCCGGTAAGTACCCGGAATACAACTTCTACCGGATGGCGGGTATGGCTATCGATGGGAAAGAGAAAGGCGACGCCGAAAACGAAGCCAAACCCATTGATGTCAAAGGCCTGTTGCCCTAAGGAGCCGAGCATGGAATTCGCGTTTTATGCATCGGGGTTAATCGCCATTCTGGCGACCCTACGTGTGATTACCCACACTAACCCCGTACATGCATTGTTGTATTTAATCGTCTCGTTGCTGGCTATCTCCGGCGTGTTTTTCTCGCTGGGGGCCTATTTCGCCGGTGCGGTGGAAATCATCGTTTATACCGGTGCCATCATGGTGCTGTTCGTGTTTGTGGTGATGATGCTCAACCTTGGCAACAGCGTGACGGAACAGGAAAGCGCCTGGCTGAAACCGGCTGTCTGGATTGGTCCTGGGCTGCTTTCGCTGCTGCTGCTGATTGTGGTGGTCAGGGCGATTTTCAGCCTGAGCGGCGCGGAAATTTCCGGTGCGGTAATCGACGCCAAAGCCGTGGGGATCACGCTGTTTGGGCCGTATGTGCTGGCGGTTGAACTGGCCTCCATGCTGCTGCTGGCCGGGCTGGTGGTTGCGTTCCACGTACACGTAGGCCGTGAAGACAAAATGGTCGATAAGCAGCCGAAAGAAGATGCAGAGAAGAAACTGGCGGAGGAGCGCGCATGATCCCGTTACAACATGGGCTGGCCCTGGCTGCCATTTTATTTCTGCTTGGGCTGACTGGTCTGATTATTCGGCGTAACCTATTGTTTATGCTTATCAGCCTGGAAGTTATGATCAATGCCGCCGCGCTGGCGTTTGTGGTTGCCGGCAGCTATTGGGGGCACGCGGATGGGCAGGTGATGTATGTTCTGGCGATCACGCTGGCGGCAGCGGAAGCCAGTATCGGTCTGGCGCTATTGCTCCAGATGTATCGCCGTCGTCATACCCTGAATATCGATACTGTCAGTGAGATGCGCGGATGAACTTACTCTACTTAACAATATTATTCCTGCTGCTCGGCTTTTTGCTGTTGGCATTTTCACGCGGTCGCTGGTCGGAAAACACTGCCGCTACCGTGGGCGTGGGTTCTATCGGGTTGGCCGCATTGACCACCTGCTGGGTCGCGATTGATTTCTTTGCGCAGCACCATGAAGGCGGCGTGACCTTTTTCAATCAACATCTGTGGACCTGGATGGCAATAGGCAACTTTGATATTGCCTTCCGTCTGGCGCTGGATGGCCTGTCTCTTACCATGCTGTCGGTGGTGACGGGCGTAGGCTTCTTTATCCATCTGTTCGCCTCCTGGTATATGCGCGGTGAAGAGGGGTACTCTCGCTTCTTCGCCTACACCAACCTGTTTATTGCCAGCATGGTGATTCTGGTGTTGGCGGACAACCTGTTGCTGATGTACCTCGGCTGGGAAGGGGTAGGGCTGTGCAGTTATCTGCTGATCGGTTTCTACTACACCAATCCGAAGAACGGTGCGGCGGCGATGAAAGCCTTCGTCGTGACGCGCGTCGGTGACGTGTTCCTGGCGTTTGCGCTGTTCATTCTGTTCAAAGAGCTGGGCACGCTCAATTTCCGCGAACTGATGGTGTTGGCACCGCAGAAACTGGCAGAAGGGTCTCCGGCGATTACCTGGGCAACGCTAATGTTGCTGGGTGGCGCTGTGGGTAAATCTGCCCAGTTGCCGCTGCAAACCTGGCTGGCGGATGCGATGGCAGGCCCGACTCCAGTCTCTGCGCTGATTCACGCTGCGACCATGGTGACGGCAGGGGTTTACCTGATTGCCCGTACGCACGGCTTGTTCCTGATGGCGCCGGATGTACTGCATCTGGTGGGCGTTGTCGGTGCCGTGACGCTGGTGCTGGCGGGGTTTGCCGCACTGGTACAGAGCGACATCAAACGCGTGTTGGCCTACTCCACCATGAGCCAGATCGGTTACATGTTCCTGGCGTTGGGCGTGCAGGCGTGGGACGCGGCGATTTTCCACCTGATGACGCATGCCTTCTTTAAAGCATTGCTGTTCCTGGCCTCCGGCTCGGTGATTCTCGCCTGCCATCACGAACAGAACATCTTCAAGATGGGCGGGCTGCGTAAAACTATTCCGCTGGTGTATGTCAGCTTCCTGATTGGCGGCTCGGCGTTGGCAGCGCTGCCGTTGGTCACCGCAGGCTTCTTCAGTAAAGATGAAATTCTGGCGGGCGCCTGGGCTAACGGTCATACGGATCTGATGATGGCGGGGCTGGCCGGGGCGTTTATGACGTCGCTTTATACCTTCCGCATGATTTTCATCGTGTTCCATGGTGAAGCGAAGACCAAAGCGCACGCAGGCAAAGGACTGTTTCACCACATTCCGTTGCTGGTGCTGATGGTGCTCTCCACTTTCGTCGGTGCGCTGATTGTGCCGCCGTTGCACGGCGTGCTGCCACAGACCACGGAACTCGGCCATGACCGTACCTTGACGCTGGAAATCGCGTCTGGCGTGGTGGCGATTGTCGGTATTCTGCTGGCTGCCGTGCTGTGGCTGGGTAAACGCCAGTTTGTGACCTGCGTAGCGCAGAGTGCACCGGGTCGCTTCTTCTCCACCTGGTGGTTCCACGCCTGGGGATTTGACTGGCTGTATGACAAAGTCTTCGTACAACCGTATCTGGCGATTGCCAAACTGCTACAGCGCGATCCATTGAACGCGATGATGGGCTTGCCTGCCGTGGTGGTGCGTTGGGGCAACAAAGGGTTGGCCGTCAGTCAGAATGGTCAACTGCGCTGGTATGTTGCGTCAATGGGCGTAGGGGCGGTTGTGGTGCTGGCATTGTTACAGTTTATCTGATGGCCTGTTATCTGATGAAACAGTGCCGTGAGATAAACGCGATGAAAGACACGCAGTAATGATGCGCAGGGGCGGGAGGCTAAGAGTAATGGCTTCCGCCACAGCAAGTTTTCAGATTTCTTAAAATTAGGGACGCAAAACGCCATGCTACTACCTTGGCTAATACTTCTCCCCTTTATCGGCGGCCTGCTGTGCTGGCAGCTCGAGCGCTTCGGCACCCGCGTGCCGCGCTGGATCGCACTGATATCGATGGGGTTAACGCTGGTGCTGTCGCTGCTGCTTTGGTCGCAGGGTGGGTACTCTTTAACGGCGCAGGCTGATGTGCCGCTGTGGCAGTCTGAATACAACGTGTCGTGGATCCCGCGCTTCGGTATCGGTATTCACCTGGCGCTGGATGGGTTGTCGCTGCTGATGGTGGTGCTGACTGGCCTGCTGGGGGTTTTGGCAATCCTCTGTTCGTGGAATGAAATCCAGCGTTATCAGGGCTTCTTCCACCTGAACCTGCTGTGGATCCTGGGCGGCGTGATTGGCGTGTTCCTGGCGATTGACATGTTCCTGTTCTTCTTCTTCTGGGAGATGATGCTGGTGCCGATGTATTTCCTCATCGCACTGTGGGGACACAAAGGTTCCGACGGGAAAACGCGTATTACCGCGGCCACCAAGTTCTTTATCTACACCCAGGCCAGCGGTCTGATCATGCTGATTGCCATTCTGGCGCTGGTGTTTGTGCATCACGATGCCACCGGGGTGTGGACCTTTAACTACACCGATTTGTTGAAAACCCCGATGTCGCGCGGCGTGGAATACATGCTGATGCTGGGCTTCTTTATCGCCTTTGCAGTGAAAATGCCCGTGGTGCCGCTGCACGGCTGGTTGCCGGATGCGCACAGTCAGGCTCCGACGGCGGGTTCTGTTGACCTGGCGGGTATCTTGCTGAAAACCGCGGCCTACGGTCTGCTGCGTTTCAGCCTGCCGCTGTTCCCCAATGCTTCCCACGAATTTGCTCCCATCGCGATGTGGCTGGGCGTTATCGGTATCTTCTACGGCGCCTGGATGGCATTTATGCAGACCGACATCAAACGCCTGATTGCCTACACCTCGGTGTCACATATGGGCTTTGTAATTATCGCCATCTACTCCGGTAGCCACCTGGCGTATCAGGGGGCGGTCATTCAGATGATTGCGCACGGGCTTTCTGCGGCCGGTCTGTTTATTCTGTGCGGCCAGCTTTACGAACGTCTGCATACGCGCGATCTGCGCCAGATGGGCGGCCTGTGGGCGCGCATTCGTTTCTTGCCCGCACTGTCGCTGTTCTTTGCGGTGGCGACGCTGGGGATGCCGGGCACCGGCAACTTCGTCGGCGAGTTTATGATTCTGTTCGGTAGCTATCCTGTGGTGCCGGTGATCACCGTGATTTCGACCTTTGGTTTGGTGTTTGCCTCCGTCTACTCGCTGGTGATGATGCAACGCGCTTACTACGGCACGCCAAAATCCGAGGAAAAACTACCGGGGCTGTCCACCCGTGAATTGTCGATGGTGATGTTGCTGGTGGTATTGCTGGTGCTGCTCGGGTTGTTCCCGCAGACCATCCTGAATACGTCTGATGCGACAATGGCTAATATCCAGCATTGGTTTATGTCATCAGTGACTGATTCAACACTTTCAACGACAAGGCCGTAATTCGCCATGACAATAACTCTTCAACACCTGGTCGCGCTTCTGCCGCTGTTAATCGTCGGTTTGACCGCCGTGGTTGTGATGCTGTGCATTGCGTGGCGACGCAACCATTTCTTCAATGCCACTGTCACGGTGATCGGTCTTAACATTGCGTTGTTCTCGCTGATTCTGGTGGGTAACGCCGGTCCGATGGACGTGACGCCGCTGCTGCGGATAGACGGTTTCTCAATGTTCTACACCGCGTTGGTGCTGCTTGCCAGTCTGGCGACCTGCACGTTCGCTTACCCGTGGCTGGAAGGCTATCCGGATAACCGCGACGATTTTTATCTGCTGGTGGCGATTGCTGGACTGGGCGGTGTTCTGCTGGCAAGTGCTAACCATTTGGCGTCGCTGTTCATCGGCATTGAACTTATCTCACTACCGCTATTCGGTCTGGTGAGCTATGCGTTTCGCCAGCGTCGCTCGCTGGAAGCGGGCATCAAATACATGCTGCTTTCTGCTGCCGCCTCTTCCTTCCTGCTGTTTGGGATGGCGCTGGTCTATGCCGATTCGGGCAGCCTGAGCTTTGCCAGCCTGGGCGCGCGGATGGCAGATCGCACGCTGCATGAGCCGCTGCTGCTGGCCGGCCTCGGTATGATGATTGTCGGTTTGGGGTTCAAGCTCTCGTTGGTGCCGTTCCACCTCTGGACGCCGGACGTGTATCAAGGCGCCCCGGCGCCGGTGTCGACCTTCCTGGCGACAGCCAGCAAGATCGCCATTTTTGGTGCAGTCATGCGTCTTTTCCTTTATGCACCGATGGTTGACAGTGACTCGGTTAGAACTGCACTGGGTGTGATCGCGTTTGCCTCCATCCTGTTTGGTAACCTGATGGCGGTTGCGCAAAGCAACATTAAACGTCTACTCGGTTACTCTTCCATCGCTCACCTCGGTTACCTGCTGGTGGCGCTGATTGCCGTGCAAACTCACCAACTGGCATTGGAAACCGTGGGTGTCTATCTGGCGGGTTACCTGTTCAGCAGCCTGGGCGCCTTCGGGGTTGTCAGTCTGATGTCCAGCCCGTACCGTGGACCGGACGCGGATTCCCTGTTCTCTTATCGCGGACTGTTCTGGCACAAACCGATTCTGTCTGCGGTCATGACGGTGATGATGCTCTCCCTGGCCGGTATCCCGATGACGCTGGGCTTCTTCGGCAAATTCTATGTGTTGGCCGTGGGCGTTGATGCCAAGCTGTGGTGGCTGACGGGTGCGGTAGTGGTGGGGAGTGCTATCGGTCTCTACTACTATCTGCGTGTCATGGTCAGCTTGTATCTAACCGCACCGCAAGAACGTCAGCGTGATACTCCCAATAACTGGGCGCTGACCGCAGGCGGCGTGGTAGTGCTGATTTCCGCCATCGCGGTGCTGCTGTTGGGCCTGTATCCACAGCCGCTGATTTCACTGGTGCAGATGGCGCAGCCGCTGATGTAATGCACTAGTGTTGTGCTATAAAACCGCCGCAGCCATTACTGGTTGCGGCGGTTTTTTTTGCGCGTCAGGGTGTCATGTCGGTCTGATGTTTACCCTTATTTCTATTTTCAGAATGGTCTGTGGTCATCAAGGCCCTAAGGTGCGGAGAACTTGACTATAGTTAATCTACCGGGCTTTGTTGAATAAATCAGAACTTGTAACGACTGTGCCCCATCGGGTCGATTGTTACGTGATGCGAATACTGTTCGGCATTCCTAATAGCGTGATCCGGTTAAGCGCTTTGACCATCGCCATGG
>NZ_JBPETA010000003.1:0-47620 GCF_051710365.1 Symbiopectobacterium sp.
ACCGTGCAAAGTGACGGGGTGTCATCGGGATTTCAGGCCCTTAGTGAATGTGATTTGTCACGCCTAAGGAAGGGAGTCGGCAAGTCGAAATGGACGGTAAGTTATTGATAAAAATGTCGTGTATTGTCGTACTTTGTTGTGTTTTTTCGCCTATTTTTTGAGCGAAGATTTGGTCTAAGTATCTAATAATTCTTAGGTTAGCACTTTAGACCTTCTCTGATAGTTATACAGTTCCTGCTTGCGTTTGGGCAGCATCTCCACCTCGGCGGGCTGAAAGCCGCGCTCCTGGAACCAATGGATGCTGTGCGTGGTGAGAACGAACAGTTTCTTCAGCCCCTGCTGACGTGCCTGTGCCGTAACGCGTTGCAGCAACATGTCTCCGCGCGAGGAACTGCGATAGTCAGGATGTACCGCGACGCAGGCCATTTCTCCGATGCTCTCTTCAGGGAACGGATACAGCGCAACGCAGGCGATGGTCAGGTTATCGCGGACTACCACGGTAAACTTATCGATCTCCATTTCCAACTGCTCACGCGAGCGGCGCACCAGAATCCCCTGTTGCTCCAGCGGGCGGATCAGCTCGAGAATGCCGCCAATATCGTTAATGGTGGCACGGCGCACTTGCTTCGCGCTCTCCATGACGATCTGCGTACCGATACCGTCACGAGAAAACAGTTCTTGCACCAATACCCCGTCTTCCTGATAGCTGATCAGGTGACTACGGCGCACGCCGCTCCGGCATGCGCGCACGGCACCACGCAGGAAGCGCACGGTTCCCGAGTTATAATCGCCATCGGCTTCACTCTCTTCAATACAGCGCTGGGCATCGTCGGGAAACAGTTCAGAAATGATGGTGCCATCCTGCGTGGTAACCCCTTGAGACGAACAGAAGCCAATCATTTTCTCGGCTTTCAGTTTAATAGCCAACTGGGTAGCCACTTCTTCAGACGTCAGATTGAAACTCTCGCCCGTGACTGATACGGCTACCGGGCCGAGCAGCACAATGGCGCCGCTGTCTAACTGGCGATGTATCGCCGTTTCATCGATACGCCGGATGCGACCGCTGTGGCAGTAGTCCACGCCATCATCGACCCCTAACGGTTGGGCGATAATAAAGTTACCGCTTACCACGTTGATGTGCGCGCCCTGTAGCGGCGTGTTATTCAAGCTCATGGAAAGACGCGCGGTGATATCCAGTTGCAACATGCCTGCGGCCTGTTTCACCAGATCCAGCGTGTTACTGTCGGTGACAAGGGTATGTTTATGATAACGCGGCTCGAAATGGTGTGTGGTCAGGCTGGCGTCAATCTGCGGGCGGGCACTATAGACCACCACCAGCTTGATGCCGAGGCTATGCAGCAGACCAATATCGTTGACGATGTTGGCGAAGTTTTCATGTTCAATAGCTTCACCGCCCAGCATGATGACAAAGGTTTTGCCGCGATGCGCGTTGATATTAAAGGAACCGAATGGCGGAAGCCTTGGACCAGTTCTGTACTACGTTCCTTCACTGCGAGCCTCTCTTAGTGAATTTTTATTCGTAATTTGTGTATTTTTATTCTAATTGAACGAAAAGGCAAGGAGTAAGTCTCACAATTCGGTCGTGTTCAGCGTTATTACCCTCTTTCTCTGTGCTGTGCTGATTTCCGTTTTGAATGACTGACTTGCTCTCCGGCCGTTTATACGCCGATACGATGATTTTTACATGACAGAGGTGGGAAGATTCGTTAAAGTTTTCACATTGTTAATACTGACTTTATCTTTTTCGCGTAATATCGCGGCAAATTACCTGTTGGTCTGTGTTTTTTCTGCCTTATATCACCGTTTGAGCACTCGCGCCAGTGCCTGCTTGCGACAGCATCACAATGACTACAGCACCACAATAACGACAGCATAACGAATTGGAGTGGCATGTCTTATTCGAATCACAATCAGACTCGCCGCCGCCTCTTGCAAGGCGCGGCGGCAACCTGGTTATTGAGCGTCAGCGGCGCCGGATGGGCTGCTGCCGCCCAGGTGATCGCCGTTCGCGTCTGGCCTTCTTCAGCCTATACCCGCGTCACGTTAGAGTCTAACCGCACGCTAAAATACAAGCAGTTTATGCTAACCAATCCCGACAGGCTGGTTGTGGATATCGAAGATATCCAACTCAACAGTGTGTTGAAAACGGTTTCGCAGCAGTTTCAGTCTGACGATCCGCTGATCAAAGAAGCACGCATTGGGCAGTTTGATCCCAAAACGGTGCGTCTGGTTTTAGAGCTGAAGCAAGCCACCAATCCGAAAGTCTTTACCCTCGACCCTATTGCAGAGTTTAAACACCGCCTGGTGTTGGATCTCTACCCAGCGGTAGGGCGCTATGACAATGCCGACGATCCGCTGCTGGCGCTGTTGGAAGATTACAACAAGGGCGATCTGGAGAGTAAATTACCGCCGGAAGCGCCGTTGGCGGGTAAAGCGGGGCGCGATCGTCCGTTGGTTATCATGCTCGATCCCGGGCATGGCGGTGAAGATCCTGGAGCCATCGGTAAAAACCGCACGCGCGAGAAAGATATTGTGTTACAGATTGCGCGGCGGTTACGCAGCCTGATTGAGCGTGAACCCAATATGAAGGCGTATATGACGCGCAATGAGGATGTGTTTATCCCTTTGCGCGTGCGGGTGGCGAAAGCACGTAAGCAGCGTGCCGATCTGTTTGTTTCGATTCACGCGGATGCCTTCACTAACCGTGCGGCGCGCGGTTCTTCGGTGTTTGCGCTGTCAAAGAAAGGTGCAACCAGCACCGCAGCGCGTTTTTTGGCGGAAACGCAAAACGAATCCGATCTGATTGGTGGCGTGAGCATGAGTGGCGATCGTTATCTCGACCATACGCTGTTTGATTTGGTGCAGACCGCGACCATCAGCGATAGTCTGAAATTTGGCGGCGAAATCCTTAAGCGGCTTGGCAAAGTGAATAAGTTGCACAAGAACAAAGTCGATCAGGCCGGGTTTGCGGTGTTAAAAGCGCCTGATATTCCCTCGATTCTGGTAGAAACGGCGTTTATCAGCAATCTGGAAGAAGAGCGTAAATTGCGCACCAGCCACTTTCAGCAGCAAATTGCGGAATCTATTCTGGCGGGGATCAAGGCGTACTTTGCCAGCGTGGGCAATCGTAAGTGAGGCGCTTACGGTATTGATTGGCTAAAAACAAAAAAACACCCGTCAGGGTGTTTATTGTTGGTAAGCTTCTTGATTCAAGAAGTTGGTTGCGGGGGCCGGATTTGAACCGACGACCTTCGGGTTATGAGCCCGACGAGCTACCAGGCTGCTCCACCCCGCGTCCGTGGATGCGCACTATACTCTCCATTGCCGGGTATGCAACCCCTATTTGAAAAAAAGTGGCAGTTACCTGCACGTCTGACGGTTTTATCTGCACTTTGATTGATTTTTATTCACCTTCATTCACTTATGAAGATTGGCGCGTTTTCTTATAGATGTGCCTTTGTTATTGTGCAGTCACTGATTTGGCAGGCTGTAATGAGAGCGAAAGATAAAATGAGAGGATGTTGGGGTAAATATGTGCTGACCGGGGTGGTGATCGCCATTCTGGCCGGGTGTCAGTCCAGGCCGACCGACCGTGGGCAGCAGTATAAAGATGGGCGACTTGAGCAGCCGCTTGCGCTCGTTAATGAACCTAACGCCACCGGAAAGCCGGTTAATGCAGGCGATTTCGTTAACCAGGTGACAGAGATTAAGAACGCCTCCCCCGCGCTGTATGCCCGTAATCAGGACATCTTTCAGGCTATTCAACGTTGGATGCAGGCCGGTGCCGACACGCGTAACCTGAGCCAGTTTGGGCTTAATGCCTGGCAAATGGAGGGCGTGGATAATTTTGGTAACGTGCAGTTTACCGGGTATTACACGCCGGTCGTGCAGGCGCGTTACACCCGTCAGGGCGAATTCCAACACCCGCTTTATGGTATGCCAGCCCCCAACAAAAAGAGTCGTCGCTTACCCGATCGCGCGGGTATTTATGCCGGTGCGCTGGGCGAACGCAATGTCCTTGCCTGGACCAACTCGCTGATGGACAACTTTTTGATGGAAGTGCAGGGGAGCGGCTATGTGGATTTCGGTGATGGCCGACCGCTGACCTTCTTTGCCTATGGTGGCAAGAATGGGCATGCCTATCGCAGTATTGGCAAAGTGTTGATCGACAGAGGCGAAGTGCCTAAAGAAGAGATGTCGATGCAGGCGATCCGCCATTGGGGCGAGACACACTCCGAGTATGCTGTGCGTGAACTGCTGGAGCAGAATCCTTCTTTTGTTTTCTTTAAACCGATGTCATCCGCGCCAGTGAAGGGCGCAAGCGCAGTGCCGTTGATTGCCAAAGCCTCTGTAGCGTCCGATCGCTCGCTGCTCCCACCGGGCACGGCCTTGCTGGCAGAAGTCCCGTTGCTTAACAACGAAGGGAAATTCACCGGCCGTTACGAGATGCGCATGATGGTAGCGCTTGACGTGGGGGGAGCCATCAAAGGCCAGCATTTTGATATCTATCAGGGGATCGGGCATGAGGCTGGTCATGCTGCCGGGTATTACAACCATTATGGCCGTGTCTGGGTGCTGAAAAATAATGCATCGTCTCCCTTCAGCACTACACCTTTATTAATGCAAAGCGCAGCGCGTTAACGCATCCTTTATCGATGTCGGGAAAAAATAACTTTTCCGACATTTTTATTGAGCAGCGGTTTATTTTATTATTACTGCTTGGTCACGTATTCAATGAGTGTATTGCTACATAGTCTGGCATGCAAAAAAGGTGTTTAAAACCAGCCTGAATGCATGAAGAGAACATAGAGCATGAATACTATTTTTATTGCGGAGCAACACATTGAATACGTGACCACATCTGGCGCATTGGGGCGCTTTTACCGCCGTCGTGGAGGACGGAAAACTGATCCGCTGCGAGCCGTTTGCCAGCGATCCTGCCCCTTCCGCGATGCTTGATTCTATCGTGCCGCTGGTCTATTCCGACAAGCGTATTCGCCGCCCGGCCGTGCGCCGTTCCTGGTTACAAAAGCGTGAAAACAGCGATGGCGCTCTGCGCGGCAAAGAAGATTTTGTTGAGGTAGATTGGGATGTCGCGTTCGATCTGGTGGCGCAGGAGAACCAGCGCGTACGCGATCGTTACGGTGCGGATGGCCTGTTCGCCGGATCCTACGGTTGGTCTTCTGCGGGGCGCTTTCACCATGCGCGTTCGCAGGTGCGACGTTTCTATTTCTCCGGCGGAGGTGCCATTGATCAACAAGGCAACTACAGTTGGGGTGCGGCGCAATTCTTTCTACCCTACGTTATCGGCACTTTTCAGCCGCTAACCGGCAAGGTGACGGAGTGGCGCAGCGTGCTAGAGCACTGCAATATTTTCCTCGCGTTTGGCGGATTGGCGCTGAAAAACGCGCAGGTGGCTTCCGGTGGGGCGGGATATCACAGTCTGGAACCGGCATTGCGTCAACTGGCTGAGAAAAAGATCCCGGTTATCAACATCAGTTCGATGCGTGACGACTGTCCGGCCTTTCTCGGTGCCGAGTGGATCCCGATTCGTCCAAATACCGATGTGGCGTTGATGCTGGCGCTCGGTTACGAAATTCAACGGCTGGGCGCAGATGACACCGATTTTCTGCGGCGTTATTGCGTGGGCTATGATGCGCTACGCCACTATCTGACCGGTGAGCGCGATGGCACGCCGAAGACGCCGGAGTGGGCCAGCGCCATCACCGGCATTCCCGCCGAGCGCATTCGTCGTCTGGCGCGGCAACTGATTGGCGTGCGCAGTTTTATCACCTGTGCCTATTCGGTGCAGCGCGCCCATCGCGGAGAGCAGCCATATTGGATGATGATCGCGCTGTCGGCCATGCTGGGTCAAATTGGCCTGCCGGGTGGTGGTTTCTCCTTTGGTCACGGTTCCATGAACGGCGTCGGTAATGAGCGTATCGCTACGCCCGCACCAGAATCCCCCTCGGTGAAGAACCCTGGGCGTGCCATTCCGGTGGCGCGTATTGCCGATATGCTGCTGAATCCCGGTCAACCCTATACCTTCAAGGGCGAAACCCATCGCTACCCTGAGATCCATCTGATTCACTGGGCCGGTGGCAACCCGTTTCACCATCACCAGCAGCTTAACCGTCTGGTTGAAGGCTGGCGCAGGCCCGAGACGGTTATCGTACAGGATATCGTCTGGACGCCCGCCGCGCAGATGGCTGACATCGTGCTGCCTGTGACCACCACGCTTGAACGTAACGATCTGGGCGGCTCGTCGCGCGATCGTCATCTGTTTGCCATGCATCAGGCGATTGCGCCGCAACATCAGGCGCGCAATGGCTATGATATTTTCAGCGAACTGGCGGAACGACTGGGTTATGGCGATGCCTTTACTCAAGGGCGTGATGAGCAGGCATGGCTGGAAGCGCTGTATGAAGAGTGCCGTGGGCGTCAGCGAGGTGTGGAATGGCCTGAGTTCAACCAGTTTTGGCAGCGCGGTCATCTGGATGTGCCGCAAGGTGAGAAACCGTTTGTGTTCTTTGATGCGTTCCGCAATAGCCCTGAATAGCATCCGCTGCAAACGCCGAGCGGCAAGATCGAACTGTACAGCGATACTATCGCCCGTTACGGCTATGAGGATTTCGCCCCGCATCCAGAATGGCGTCCGCCCGTCGAGTGGCTTGGCGCCGAAACCGCAGAACGCTGGCCGCTGCATTTTATTTCCATTCAGCCATCCGATCGTTTGCACAGCCAACTGGCCGCGACGCCGCAGGTGGCGGCGAACAAAACCGCAGGAAAAGAGACGCTCTACATGCACCCGCAAGATGCCAACGCGCGCGGCATTGTTGATGAGCAGCAGGTGGAAGTCTTTAACGCGCGTGGTCGCATTTATGCCGGTGTCCGCGTGACCGAAGGGGTGGCTCCTGGCGTGGTGATCATGTCTACCAGTGCCTGGTTCGAGCCGGGTTTCGGTCAGAAAGAGTGGCACGCGGTGGAGCAGTCCGGCAATGCCAACGTGCTGACGCTGGATATTGGCACCTCACCGCTTACGCAGGGGCCTAATGCCATGAGCTGCCTGGTGGACGTAGCGGCAGCCTGATTTTCATCACACCAGTAGCGTAACAGGCCCGATCGCTTTATGATCGGGCCTGTTTTTTTACAGCGGTTATCAGAGTTAAGGGTTGGTGGTCATGAGTGGTACGTTATCCGAAGCCTATCTGCAACGCTTCGGCGGCACAGCGCGGTTATACGGTCAGCAGGCGCTGGCGCTGTTCGCACAGGCGCACGTGTGCGTTATCGGCATTGGCGGCGTGGGTTCCTGGGCCGCAGAGGCGCTGGCGCGTACCGGTATTGGTGCGATTACGCTGATTGATATGGATGACGTCTGTGTCAGTAACACCAACCGGCAGATTCACGCGCTGCGCGAACATACCGGGCAGGCCAAAACGGAAGTGATGGCGGAGCGTATCCGTGCCATTAACCCTGAATGTCAGGTCACCTGCGTGGATGATTTCGTCACGGTGGATAACGTGGCGGAGTATCTCAACCACGGCTTTAGCTATGTGATTGATGCGATTGACAGCGTGCGCCCGAAAGCGGCGCTGCTGGAGTATTGCCGCCGTTATAAAATTCCGGTGGTGACGACTGGCGGGGCGGGTGGGCAAATCGATCCGACACGCATCAGCGTGGTGGATCTCGCCAAAACCATTCAGGACCCGCTGGCGGCCAAGCTGCGCGAGCGGCTTAAACATGATTTCAATGTGGTCAAGAACAGCAAAGGTCGCTTAGGCATCGACTGCGTGTTTTCCGATGAGCCGTTGGTGTACCCGCAGGCAGATGATTCGGTGTGCGCATCGCGCAGCACGGCGGAAGGGGTAAAACGTATGGATTGCGCCTCCAGCTTTGGGGCTGCCACCATGGTGACCGCGACCTTTGGTTTTGTTGCGGTATCCCACGCGTTAAAGAAAATGATGGCGAAGGCGGCGCGCGAAGCACAGCAGGTTGGTTCCTGAGCAGTACGATAATCTCTGCGTAGGTGTCGGGGAAGTTCCCAAACGTTTAGGCCCAGCCTTTTTGTTGGTGCAGTGAGTGTTTCGTGCGCGTTAACCCACGCGGTTATTTGCACCGTACATCGCACGCGCCCGACACGGGGCGCTCAATCGCCCTCGCCCCGTGGCCCCTGGCTTTTCGCAGCGTCAGACTGATGACAAAGTCACTTTACCCCTCGTCATCCTCGGCGGAAGCCGGGGATCTCTGTGAGGATAAACGCGTTTCTTCGGCAAGAGATTCCCGCCTTCGCGGGAATGACGGTGGAAGTAGGGCGGCTTGTCAGCAACCTCACGCCGCTCACCCTGTGGTCTCGTTCCCCTCAGCGTTATTTTTTACGCGTTATAACGTCAACTAATTCAAAGAATTAAAAATAATGCCGTTTTACGCTCTTTCTCAGAGGATAATAGGCTAGACCTGTGCGGCTATGGATTGAATACGTTGTGCCAGCGCGGACAACCCGCTGGCGCGTGAGGCGCTGAGCTGTGCGCGCAGGCCAAGTAGGTCAAACAGGGACAACGGATCTTGCCCGAGCAAATCGGCAGCCTGTTTGCCTTCTACCGCTGTGAGCAACACCGTTAACAAACCGCGCACGATACGCCCGTCGCTGTCACCGTAAAAGTGCAATCGACCATCCTGCTGTTTCTCATAGCCCAACCAGACGCGATTTTCACAGCCGGGCAGGGCGATGGTGTCGTTTTTCAACGCGTCCGGCAGAGCAGGAAGCTGTTTAGCCAGCAGGATCAATTGCCGATAACGCTCTTCCCACGAGCGGCAGGCATCAAAGGTGTGCTGTAAGGTCTCTGCTGTGATGGCACTGCCAAAAGGGTGAGCGGTGTGCTCTGTCATGGTGTAAGCCAGTTCCATTGTTCGTCAATCAATCTCGCAGCAAATCCAACGCATTGCCAACCGCTGTCACCAGCGCGGTGACATCATGTTCGTTATTATACGACGCGAAAGAGGCGCGTACTGCGCCATCGAATCCAAGTGCCGCGAATAACGGTTGAGCGCAATGGTGTCCGGCGCGAACGGCAATCTGTTGCTCTGCAAGAAGCGTTGCCAGATCGTTCGGATGTACATCGGTCAGGGTAAACGACAGGATGGTTGCATTGGGACTGCGCAGTGAGCGAAAACCAGGGAAACGCGCCAACTGCTGTTCAGCCAACTGGGCCAACCCTTGGCTATATTGCTCCGCAGCGCGCCAGTCATAGCCTTGCATCCATGTCAGCGCAGCCCCTAACCCGAGCACTTCGGCAATAGCGGGGGTGCCCGCTTCAAATCGCTGAGGAATGGCCTGCGATGTAAACCCATCAAAAGAGACCGCGCTCATCATTTTCCCTCCACCGTGCCAAGGCGGCATGGATTCCAGCAGGTCGGCCTTGCCGTACAACACGCCAATACCGGTCGGGCCAAAAAGTTTGTGGCCGGAGAAGGCGTAAAAATCGATATCCAGCGCCTGTACATCCGGTGCGCTATGTACAATGCCTTGCGCGCCGTCGATCATCACTACGGCACCTGCCTGATGTGCCAGCGCGATAGCTTTCGCCAGATCGGGTTGGCCCCCTGTCACATTAGACATCTGGCCCAGTGCCAGCAAGCGCGTGCGTGGGGTGATCAGGTCGGCTAATGCTTCCAGTTCAGGCCGCGCATCCGCGCCAATCGGCAGCTTGGCGACGCGCGCACCGGTTTGCTGTGCCACCATCAGCCAGGGAATGAGGTTGGCGTGGTGCTCCGCTTCGCTGACGATGATTTCATCACCCGGTTGCAAACGAGGGCGTGCATAGCTTTGCGCCACCAGATTAATGGCTTCTGTCGTTCCGCGAGTCCACACGATGCAACGCGGGTCGTCGGCGTTAAGCCGGGCGGCTACCGCGCATCGAACCTGCTCGAATCGCGCCGTCGCCTGCTGTGCGTGAGCATGTTGGCTGCGGTGCACATTGCCGGTCTCGGCGGTGTAATACTGCGAGATGGCATCAATGACCGGCTGGGGTTTGAGCGCCGTCGCCGCGCTGTCCAGGTAAATGCCGGATTGCGCGAGTGCGGGGAAATCATTACGAAAGGTTGCGGGATTGAATGCTGTCATGGTGTTCCTCTTCTGGCAGACGATCCTGTCGCATTTTTTACGGGGAAACAAGTTTTAGGACGATCCTTAAACGCATATTGAAATGATTTTGCTAGTCTTAACACTGTTGATAAACCGAACTATCGTTCGGTAGTAGCGAAATAAGTAACCTAAAAATTTACTTGGAGTACACTATGAAGAATAAAATAGCAATTATTGCCATTGCGATGGCTGCACTCTCTTTGACTGCCTGTTCGAGTAATTATGTGCTGCATACCAACGACGGGCGCACCATTGTCGCTGAAGGGAAACCGAAAGTGGATGAGGATACCGGAATGATAAGCTATGTCGATGCCTACGGCCACGAGCAGCAGATCAACCGTGATAACCTGAAGGAAATGATGGAAGCCAAATAGTTTTCCTCGGGTGTAACCTGTGTCTCGATTCCCGCACTGCCATTTCGTTGCTTACCCATTCGGTAAGGCGAGTCTGAAATGTCAGCGCGGGAATTGTCATTTCTGGCACACGGAGATTCGCCGCCTGTCAGGCAAAAAAAAGCACCGCTAAAAAGCGGTGCCACATAAAAATCACTATGGACAGACAGGGTAAATGTACAGGAAGTGAAAGGTAGCCTTGGCTGCCATGTCTGAAAAGCAGACAATAAATAGCAAATACAACATCACAACCACAAGCCAAAAGCACTTCAGGAAACGCCTGCCGCACCTTTCGTTCCGGCTCAAGGAAGTGGCGCTAATATAGGTATTTGCTGGTGCATCCTCAACGGACAAATTATAATGTCTCGGATAAAAAAAACTAATGGCTGGAACGGTGCTGCCTCCGTGCACCTCTTAGGAAAAAGAAGAACATTACCCTATGTCAAAGCGACTCCCTCCGCTCAATGCGTTGCGTGTATTTGATTCTGCCGCCCGCCACCTCAGCTTCACCAAAGCGGCGGAGGAACTGTTTGTCACACAGGCTGCTGTCAGTCATCAAATCAAGTCATTAGAAGATTTTTTGGGGCTCAAGCTGTTTCGTCGCCGCAATCGCTCTTTGCTGCTTACGGAAGAGGGACAAAGCTACTATATTGATATTAAAGAGATCTTCTCTTCACTCAATGAGGCGACGCGCAAGTTACAGTCACGCAGTGCCAAAGGGGCATTGACGGTCAGCCTGTTGCCCAGCTTCGCCATCCATTGGCTGGTACCGCGATTATCGAGTTTCAATGCGGAGTTTCCGGGGATTGATGTGCGAATTCAGGCGGTAGATTGCCAGGAAGATCGCCTGTCAGATGATGTGGATGTGGCGATTTTTTACGGGCGCGGCAACTGGCATGGGTTGCGCGTTGAAAAGCTCTATGCTGAGTATCTGTTGCCTGTCTGTTCTCCAGTATTGCTAACGGGCAAGCATCCGCTTAAAACCCCACAGGATCTGGTAGGGCATACTCTGTTGCATGATGTGTCTCGCCGCGACTGGTTGGCCTACACCCGGCAGCTTGGTGTGCAGATCAACGTTCAGCAAGGGCCGATATTCAGTCACAGTGCCATGGTGTTGCAGGCGGCGATCCACGGACAGGGGGTCGCTTTGGCAAATAACGTTATGGCCCAGACCGAGATTGAAGCGGGTCGGTTAGTGTGCCCGTTTAACGACGTATTGGTCAGTAAAAATGCTTTTTATCTGGTTTGTCATGACAGTCAGGCTGAACTGGGTAAAATAGCCGCCTTTCGCCACTGGATTTTGGCGCGTGCGGCAAGCGAGCAGGAGAAGTTTCGTTTCCGTTATGACAACGCCGCACGTTGACGTGTGGCGCTCGGGTGGTATTTGATCGATTTACTGTGGAAAATATGATGAACAGTCGTTTTATGCTGATGTTTTCCGCGATCAGCGGGTTTGTGTTTGTTGCGTTGGGTGCCTTTGGTGCGCATGTGCTCAGCAAATCGCTGGGCGCAGCCGAAATGGCCTGGCTAAAAACCGGGCTTGAATATCAGGCGTTTCATACGCTGGCGATTCTGGCGCTGTCGGTATTGATGCGCCAGCGCCGTAATCTGTGGTTTTATTGGAGCAGCATTGCGTTGGCGCTTGGCACCGTGCTGTTTAGCGGCAGTCTTTATTGTCTGGCGCTGTCGCACCTGCGGTTTTGGGCGTTTGTCACGCCGGTTGGCGGTCTTTTCTTCCTGACCGGATGGGTTTTGATGTTGATTGGCGTGCTGCGCCAGACAAGAAAGGCGAAAAGTAATGAATAAGGTAATTTTATATTGCCGCCCCGGTTTCGAAAAAGAGTGTGCTGCAGAGATAACGGAAAAAGCCACCGCACATGAGGTTTTTGGCTTCGCCCGGGTTAAAGAAAACTGTGGCTATGTGATGTATGAATGCTATCAGCATGAAGATGCCGATCGCTTAATCAAAACATTGCCGTTTGATACGCTGGTTTTTGCCCGTCAATGGTTCGTGTGCGGTGAGCTGTTGCGCGATTTGCCGCCGGAAGATCGCATTACCACGATCGTCGGCATGCTGACTGGTGCGATTGAACGGGCTGGAGAACTGCGCGTTGAAGTACCGGACACCAATGAAAGCAAAGAACTGCTGAAGTTTTGCCGCAAGTTCACCGTGCCTTTGCGCGCTGCCCTGAAGGAAAACGGCATTCTGCTGCCGTATGAAAAGGCATCTCGTCCGGTTATCCATGTGTTGTTTATTGCCCCGGGGCATTGCTATGTGGGCTATTCCTACAGCAATAACCACTCGCCGTTTTACATGGGTATTCCGCGTCTGAAATTCCCTTCTGATGCGCCAAGCCGTTCTACATTAAAACTGGAAGAGGCGTTCCACGTATTCATTCCGGCTGATGAGTGGGATGAGCGTTTGGCAAGCGGCATGTACGCGGTGGATTTGGGGGCGTGCCTCGGCGGTTGGACCTATCAACTGGTGAAGCGCAGCATGATGGTGCATGCCGTGGACAACGGCACCATGGCGCAAAGCCTGATGGATACCGGTCAGGTGACACACCATGCCGCTGATGGTTTCCGTTTTGAGCCACCGCGCAACAATATCACCTGGTTGGTGTGCGATATGGTGGAGAAACCAGCGCGGGTGGCTAACCTGATGGCCGATTGGCTGGTGAAGGGCTGGTGCCGGGAAGTGATATTCAACCTCAAGTTGCCGATGAAAAAACGCTATGAGGAAGTGACGCAAAATCTGGCGTTGCTGAGCGAGCGCTTGAGTGAGAATGGCATCAACTACGAACTCCGTGCTCGCCAACTGTACCACGATCGCGAAGAGGTTACGGTACACGCGCGGCGTATATGGGGCGTGGTGCCCGGGCGGCGAGACGAGCGTTAAGCGCAACGCGCTTTTATATTCGTGATCCTCTGCGAAAGCCGAGGATCTCTGCCAGAAGAAACGCGTTACATCTGCAAGAGATTCCCGCTTTCGCGGGAATGGCTGTTCTAGTGGGATCGTCAGCAATCTCACGCGTCGTTCGGGAAGAACGTCGCGTTTATTTCCCCGCTGTCAGCCGTAACTGCTGTAAATTCCCTTCCAGTGCCAAATCCGTGCGTAACGTCGCTAGCTGACGGCTGACAAAGGCCATTTCGCGCTGCGATTCCAGTTTGCGTCGCCATTTTTCTGGCACCGCATCCAATTGCTGGTAGAGCTGTTCCAAGGTTCCGACTTGGGCAAGCAGCTGACTGGCGCTTTTAGGTCCAATGCCCACCACCCCAGGTATTTTGCTGCTGCTGATGCCTGCCAACCCCCAAAAATCAGGCAGTTGCTGCGGTGAAACGCCAAACTCCTGTGCGATAAAAGGCACATCCAGCCAGCGCTTTTGAAAATAATCGCGAATCTGAATGGTGGGGGCCAGTAGCTGGCAGTAGCCCTTGTCGGTTGAGACAATCGTCGCCTGATGACCGGCGTAGGCGACTTTTGTGGCGAGCGTTGCCGCCAAATCATCGGCTTCATTGCCTGGCGTATGCCAGCAGGGGATGCCCATTGATACCAGCGCTTGCCGTATTTGCGGCAGTTCAAGCGCCAGATTCTCAGGCATAGGAGGGCGGCCCGCTTTATAATCAGGCAATAACTGGTGTCGCCAACTGTCAGTGCGCTGTTCATCATCAAACACCGCGACGGCGTGCGTCGGCTGACTATGCTGTAGCAGTTGGGTAACCGCGTGCTGACAGGCCGACACACAGGGTGACCCCTGCACGGCATGGATACGACGAATCAGGTTTAATGCATCGATAATCAGCAAATGTACAGGCATCAGGCGGTCCCGGCGTGCAGCGTGGTGAAGGTGGCGGGAAAATCCGGTTTTCCCGCCAGTATGGCATCAGGTACAGATTTCATAGCAAGGGATGTAGGCGCTGCCCGGCAGCTTCATCCTTTGCTGCGCCACGAACCCTTGCAGCAGTTTATCCATGCTTTGCATCAGTTGTGCATCGCCGTGGATCTTGTACGGGCCGTGTTCTTCAATCGCCTGAATGCCAACCTCTTTGACGTTGCCCGCCACAATGCCAGAAAACGCCTTGCGCAGCGCAGAGGCCAGTGCTTCTGGGGCTTGATTGGGGTGCAGATTGAGGTTTGCCATATTCTCGTGAGTGGGCTCAAACGGCAATTGCAGATCGGGTGCGATGCGCAATGACCAGTTAAAGCTGTAGGCATCACCGGTATGGCGGCGATGTTCCTTCACCTGCGGCATCGCTTCCTTCATCTGCCGCGCCACTTCCGCCGCATCATTAATGATGATGGAGTAGTAACGGCGTGCCTGACGGCCCAGGGTGGTGATGATAAATTCATCCAGAACATGGAAATAGTCGGCGCTTTCCTCCGGCCCGGTCAGGATGATAGGCAGCACCTGTTCACTGTTTTCCGGATTCATCATGATGCTCAGCAGGTAGAGGAACTCTTCCGCCGTACCAACCCCGCCGGGGAAAATAATGATACCGTGCCCGATGCGCACGAAGGCTTCGAGGCGTTTTTCGATATCTGGCATGATGATAAGTTCATTCACCAGCGGGTTTGGCGGCTCGGCGGCGATGATGGACGGTTCTGTCATGCCAATAAAGCGGCCTTCTTTATAGCGCTGCTGCGCGTGGCCGACGGCGGCACCTTTCATCGGTGCTTCCATGGCACCGGGGCCGCAGCCGGTGCAGATGTTCAGTTCACGCAGCCCTAATTGGCTACCTACTTTTCGTCCATAGAGATATTCGGTTTCATTAATGGAGTGGCCTCCCCAGCACACCACCATATTGGGCTCTTCCCCGACGTGCAGCGCACGCGCATTGCGCAAAATGGAAAATACCAGATTGGTAATGTGGGCACTGTTTTCCAGATTCAGGTTCTGATAGCGCTCTGCCGAGGTGATTTGCCCGTTAACAAACAGAATGTCGCGCAGTACAGCGAACAGGTTGGCCTGCAATGACCGGATAATGTCTCCATCGACGAAAGCGTCTTCCGGAGGATTGACCAGCTCCAGCTTCACGCCGCGTTCACGGCGCAACACATTGATATCGAAATCTTCGTAGCGGGATAGCAGCTCTTTGCTGTTATCGGTTTGGCTGCCGGAATTCAGCACGGCAAGCGAACAGTTGCGGAATAAACGGTAAAGATCGCTGCTGGCCGTGCTTTTCAACATGTCCACTTCCAACTGCGATAACAAATCCATAGACCCTAACGGGCTGATATGTGTAATCAATTTTACTCCTTGAGAACGCAGTGTATAACAACAAAATTTCCAGGCTATCCCTTGTCGCCGCCGGGGTGGCAAGATGCATAACACTGATTTTATGTATTGCTCCACCTTAACCTGATGGTATCAGTTTTTCCAATAATGCCGTTTCTGAATGACGATATTGTATCGTATCCCGCACTATTGCCGGGGTAAGCGAGCGGTGTTTGCAATAAAGTCGGTGTTGCTACGCCAGGGATTGATGTCCAGCCCGCCACGGCGCGTATAGCGCGCGTAAACGGTCAGTGCTTCTGGTTGGCAAAAACGCATCAGGTCATTGAAGATACGTTCCACGCACTGCTCATGGAACTCATTGTGGTGGCGAAAGGAGACGATGTAGCGCAGCAGGGCTTCTCTGTCGATACGTTTACCCCGGTAGTGAATTTGTACCGAGCCCCAGTCCGGCTGGTGAGTGATCAGGCAGCTGGATTTAAGCACATGGCTCACCAATGTTTCTTCAACAACAGGGCTCTGCGCGTCGCAGGCGCTGGTGAGATAGTCGGCATTGAACGCATAATCCGTGATCTGAATATCCAGTCCGTCAATACATTCCCCTTGGAATTGGCCTAGAGTCTGTCCCTGAAAGGCATCCAGCGAAAACAGCGCCACGCTAACCTTACCCTGCGCACAGGCGGCCAGATCGCGCGTTAGCGTCTCTTGTACCCGTTGCCAATTTTCAAATACCGTCTGATTGAAGCTGTTCAGGTAGAGTTTGAAGCTTTTGGATTCGATAAGGTTTGGGCTATCGGCCTGCAAATGCATTTCGCCTACGACAACCTGCGGCACTCCGTTGGGCGCAAGCCAGGAGAGTTCGTATAATGTCCAGATATCTTCACCGTGAAACGGCAAATGCGCGGCATCAATGCCCAAAGGGTCGCGGTTTAAACTGCGTGGAACCGCTTGTAATAAGCCTGCATCGTAGCTGTCGTGGTAAGATGTCGGTTTTCCCAACGATAACGCACTGAGCGCATCCTGTTTGTCAAAAGTGGACATAACATGCCTTTGCAAAGTAAAAACGATATGCAGTAGTGTAACCGACTCGCCCAGTGAAGAGAAAAAAGTATGGATGACAATGTGCAGCACGCGCTCCAGGGGTTTACCCAGTGCTATATGGCGGCCTGGCAGCAAGCCTATGACCATTTGCCCGCCAGTGAGGCGTTGTACGGCGTTGCTTCACCCTGCGTGATGGAAAATGACGGTGAGCGGGTATTTTGGACACCTCAGCCTGTGGCCGAGGGCGCGACGCTCGACGGCGTGTCGCGTGCGCTGACTATTGCGCTGCATCCTGACGCTGAAGCTTTTTTTACCACGCAGTATGCCGGGGATATGGAAGCGCGTTTTGCTGATATCGATTGCCTGCTGCTGCAATCGTGGAGCGAGGATGATTTTGTGCGTATGCAGGAAAATCTGATCGGGCATTTGCTGACGCAAAAGCGACTTAAATTGCCGCCGACGCTGTTTTTAGCCACGACGGAATCAGAAATGGCGCTAATTTCGTTATCCAATGTCAGCGGTGAAGTATGGCTTGAAACCTTTGGTACACGTGAACATCGGGTGTTGGCTCCCTCTTTGTCTGTGTTCCTGCAACAGTTGCAACCGAGAGTAAGATGATGGTTACCTGCGTTAACTGGCGGATATGCGTGTAAGAGATATCTTACATTTATTGTGAGATATCTCTGTGCTTTCCTCGTTTTATGCACTTTTTTTTCTTTTTAATTAATGGATTATATTTTTCTTTGCATTAAGGGGTTCAGCGTAAATATAAGAAAAAATCTGATCAGGGTCTTGCTGTTCGTCCCCTTTTAATACATCTTAGTTACCGTACAGGATGTATCACTTTATCGCTAAATGTGGTGAAGAAGGATAACGGCTTCAGGATGAAACCAAGGACACCTCCAGGAAGGAGATTGAGAGCCGTTACGGAGTGGCGGTGGGGCAGGAGCCTAAAGGGAATATCTTCACGGAAGATGCAGGAAGAACGGTCAGGACGAAAGTTGGACGCTTGCACGGAGAGCTGGTTAGGATAACCGCAAAGGAAAAGTTTTCACGGATGAGCAGGGACGCAGTGGTGTAGCGGGAAAGCTATAAAACGAACTGGGGGCACTGAATATCAGTGCCCCCAACTTTTTTGTCGCAGAGTATCCGTTAACGCTTTGCAGACGCGGCCCTCTATTGCGCTGCCACCGCAGCCCTGCGCCTGTTGGGCTCCCCTTGCTTCAATGATATGCTTTGCCGTCCACGCAGCCGGTTAGAGAAAAGCATGACGCACCAAGACCAAATTCGACACGCCTTATGGGAAATTGAACGCACGCTACGCGACAGTGTGTTTTGGCAATCCGCCCCGCCGCAGGCCAGTGCGTTTACCAGCACAGAACTTTTCTGCATTGACACCATGAGCGCCGAACAGTGGTTGCAATGGGTACTGTTGCCGCGATTGCATGCGATGCTGGATGGCGACGTTCCCTTGCCTCTGGCGCTCGCGGTTACCCCCTATTTTGAAGAGGCCCTGACCGGGGATATCAACGACATCGCGCCGCTGTTGGAACAACTGCGCGCGTTGGATGCACTGTTTGTGCCTGCCGATGCGCAGGGAGATCTGGATGCTTGAAATTCTGTATCAGGATGAGCATCTGATTGCCATTAATAAACCGGCTGGGTGGTTGGTTCACCGCAGTTGGCTGGATCGCAAAGAATAAAGTGGTGATCATGCAGACGTTACGCGATCAGATTGGTCAACATGTTTGCACGGTCCATCGTCTGGACCGGCCAACGTCAGGCGTGCTGCTGCTGGGGCTTTCCAGCGACATTGCGCGCCTGCTTTCGCAGCAGTTCGAACAGCACCAGATTCAGAAAACCTACCATGCGGTTGTGCGTGGTTACCTTTCCGGCAGCGATACCATCGACTATGCGCTGACTGAAGAGCTGGACAAAGTGGCTGACAAGCTCGCCCAGCGCGATAAACAACCTCAGACTGCCATCACCCACTACCGTTCTCTGGCACAGGTGGAGCAACCGATAGCAGTAGGGCGCTATCCTACCGCCCGATACAGTCTGGTTGAGCTGATGCCGCAGACGGGACGCAAACATCAGTTGCGCCGTCATATGGTGCATTTGCGGCATCCTATTTTGGGTGACTCAAAGCACGGTGATTTGCGTCAGAATCGCGCAATGGCCGCGCATTTTGGTTGTGGACGCTTGATGTTGCATGCCAGCCAGCTAACGCTGTGCCATCCTGTAACTGGGGAGCCCTTGGTATTACGTGCCGGGTTGGATATGGCCTGGATGCGCGTAATGACGCAATTTGGCTGGCTAGGCAGTCTCCCTGATGTTGAAAGGGTTGAGTTTCCGCCTGACTCGGGGCAGGATAACGGCCTTTTCAGTATTGCCGAATAGCGCAGATACGGCGTTATCGGGCACGCAGCGATACATTACACGTGGAGTCATCATCATGGCGCAAATTGGTATTTTTGTTGGCACGGTTTATGGAAACGCATTGCTGGTTGCAGAAGAGGCGGAGAATCTGCTGAGTGAGCGCGGCCATCAGGTTAAGGTGTTTGAAGATGCTGACCTGTCATCCTGGCTGGCGTATCGCGAGCAGTATGTGTTGGTGGTAACGTCAACTACAGGGCAGGGGGATCTGCCGGATTCCATCGCCCCGTTGTTTGCTGCGCTGCGTGAAAAAGGCGGCCATCAGCCAGCGCTACGCTATGGCGTCATTGCACTGGGCGACAGCAGCTACCCCCATTTTTGCGGAGCGGGCCAGCAGTTTGATGCGTTGTTGCAAGAGATGGGCGCTCAGCGTGTGGGAGATGTGCTTCAGATTGACGCGACAGAATGCCCGGAGCCGGAAGTGCTTTCCTGCCCATGGGTAGAGCAGTGGGCGGGGTTGGTGGAAGCAGGCTGATAACCGCGCATGGACTATACATATGCCACGCATCTGCATATACTTGGGATATGCATTTGCAAGCATAACGGCCGAACGGCCAGTGAGGTATAACCATGCGTATTGTTTCTGTCTTCAAAAATGGCAATAACCGGGCTATCCGCCTGCCTCGCGATATGGATTTTGAAGGCGTCACTGAACTGGAGATCGTGCGAGAAGGCGATACGCTGATCCTACGCCCGGTCAAACCCAGCTGGGGTTCCTTTCTGCAAGAAACAAAGGCGGATGCAGATTTTCTGACAGAACGCGAAAACGTTGTCTGCGATGAGGGCCGCTTTCAGCTATGAGCAACCTGTACATGCTGGACACCAATATCTGCTCTTTCATCATGCGAGAGCATCCTGAGACGGTGATTCGTCGTCTGGAACAGGCTGTTTTACGCCGCCACCGTGTTGTGGTGTCGGCGATCACTTATGCCGAAATGCGTTTCGGCGCCATTGGTAAGAAAGCCTCCCCACGTCATATCTCGTTGGTTGATGCGTTTTGTCTTCGCCTTGATGCCATATTGCCTTGGGATAAGGCTGCCGTTGATGCGACGACCGACATTAAGGTGGCGATGGCGGCAGCGGGAACGCCCATCGGGCCAAATGATACTGCGATCGCCGGTCATGCCGTGGCAGCGGGCGCGATTCTGGTCACCAACAATGTGCGGGAATTTGAACGCGTACCCGCGTTGATGCTGGAAGATTGGGTACACTGATGCCACGTCAGTGACGTAGAGATCTGTCACAGTAAAAACAAAACCCCACGGCAACGCATGGGGTTTGTCAGCAGCAATAAAAGAAGTAGACGTGCAGCGTATTAACGCCCTTTGGTCAGCTTCTCCAGATCGGATTCGATCTCATTAATCTTGTTCGCCACCACGCTTTCCAGATGACGCAAATCATCAAGGATTTTGCGTTTCAGATCGACTTCCACCTGATCGCATTGGCAAATCTGGTCCAGCTCATCAATGACATAACGCAGGTTGGGGCTGATCTCATTGATCTCTTTAAAGCCTTGTCCGCTGTTATCCGCAACGATGGTTTTACGCTGGCGCGGATATTTAAATTTTACGCTTTTGGCGAAAAACTCCCCTTTATCCTTACGAAAATAGATTTTCAGGATGTCGTTGCTGGCCTCCTGGCGCAGGCTATAGCGATCAATTTCATCGGGATGGGAGATACCCAGGCTTTTTAGATTGCCATACATGGCGCGACCTTTTGGGGAGTGATAAAGAAAAGGCGGGTAAACCCGCCTTGTTCAGTTTAGTCGATGGCACGAAGCAACTCATTGATACCCACTTTACCGCGGGTTTTCGCATCCACTTTTTTCACGATTACGGCACAGTACAGGCTGTAGCTGCCATCCTTCGACGGCAGGTTGCCGGAAACGACGACTGAGCCTGCCGGTACACGACCGTAATGCACTTCGCCGGTTCCGCGATCGTAGATTTTAGTGCTTTGGCCGATAAACACGCCCATGGAGATGACGGAGCCTTCTTCCACGATCACGCCTTCTACCACTTCAGAGCGGGCACCGATAAAGCAGTTGTCTTCGATGATGGTAGGGTTAGCCTGCAACGGTTCCAGTACGCCACCGATGCCGACACCGCCGGACAGGTGAACGTTTTTCCCGATCTGTGCGCACGAGCCGACGGTCGCCCAGGTATCAACCATGGTGCCTTCGTCAACGTAAGCACCGATGTTGACATAAGACGGCATCAGTACTGTGTTGCGGGCGATAAATGCGCCCTGACGCACGCTGGCAGGGGGCACTACGCGGAAACCTTCGCGTTGGAAGCGCGCTTCATCGTAACCGGTGAATTTCATCGGTATTTTGTCGTAGTAGCGGGTTTCCGTACCTTCCATCAGTTGGTTGTCATTGATGCGGAAAGAGAGCAGCACCGCTTTTTTCAACCATTGGTGCGTTACCCACTCGCCATTGATTTTTTCCGCTACGCGCAGTGCGCCGCTGTCCAATAAGCCAATTACCTGATTAACGGCTTCACGGGTTACGCTGTCCACGGAGGTCGGCGTAATGTCGGCACGGCGTTCAAAGGCGGTTTCGATAACGTTTTGTAATTGATGCATCCTGTTTCTCTTTCTGTGCTGTCAGTCAATGGTTAATTCGGTTACTTTATCGTTTGGGTCGAGGGCTTCTGTCAACCGTTGTTGCAAGATAAGGCGCAATTCCGGAGATAATGCGCGTCTGTCTTTGTCTGTAAGGATAAAAAGGTCTTCTACCCGCTCGCCAATCGTGGAAATGCGCGCACCGTGTAACGACACGTTGAGATCGGCGAACACTTTACCCAGGCGCGCCAGCAGACCCGGTTGATCGAGTGCGCTCAACTCCATGTAGCTGCGTCTGTCCGTATGTGTCGGCAGGAAGCTGATTTCCGTGGGCACACTGAAATGGCGCAATTTGGAGGAAGCGCGGCGCGGGCGAGGATGTTGATAATCGCGCTGTGTGAGTGCCTGAACCAGCGCCTGGCGAATAAATTCGTGGCGATCGGGTGCGACCGGGCTGCCGTCGGGTTCCAGTACGATAAAGGTGTCCATCGCCATGCCATCGCGGCTGGTGAAAATTTGCGCATCATGCACGCTCAGGTTGCGACGGTCGAGTTCGCCTGCCACGGCGGCGAACAGACAAGGGCGGTCTGGGCTCCAGATGAAAATTTCTGTGCCGCCGCGGCTGGCTTGGTGGCTGATAAGCACCAGCGGCTGATGTAAATCATGCTCAACCAGATGGCGTGCGTGCTAGGCAAGCTGATTCGGCGAATGACGCAAAAAATAATCTGCGCGGCAGCGGCTCCAGATAGGGTGCAGCGCTTCTTCATCGATATTGTCCATGCGCAGCAGCGCCAAGGCCTGAAGGCGATGATGGCGCACGCGATCGCGCACATCCGGTGTATTTTGCATCCCGCGGCGCAGCTGTTTCTCGGTGGCGAAATAGAGTTCGCGCAGCAGGCTCTGTTTCCAACTGTTCCACAAGGTTTCGTTGGTCGCGCAGATATCGGCAACCGTGAGGCTGACCAGGTAGCGCAGGCGGGTTTCGCTTTTCACTTCAGCGGCGAATTGCTGGATAACCGCCGGATCCTGAATGTCGCGACGTTGCGCGGTAACCGACATTAGCAGGTGGCAGCGCACCAACCAGGCAACCAGTTGCGTTTCGCGTGAATTAAGCTGGTGCAGCGCGGCAAACTCAACGACATCTTGCGCCCCCAACTCAGAGTGATCGCCGCCGCGTCCTTTGGCAATGTCATGAAACAGCGCCGCAAGCAGCAGCAATTCCGGCTGCGGCAGGCGCGGATACAGCTCCACGCACAGTGGATGTTGGGCGCGCGTTTCTTCGTCGGCAAAACTTTCCAGTTTGAGCAGCACGCGCAGCGTGTGCTCATCCACGGTATAGGCATGAAACAGATCGAACTGCATCTGCCCGACGATATTGCTCCACGGTGGCGTATATGCCTCCAACACGCTATGACGATGCATCGGCAGCAGGGCACGGTTTACCGTGTGTGGATGGCGCAGAATAGCCATAAAAAGGTGACGCGCTTCAGGAATAGCGCACAGCGGTTGGGCCAGATGGCGGCGCGCATGGCGTAATTGGCGCAGCGTGGTGGGATAGATACCGGTGATCTCATAGTTGCGCACCATGGTGCTAAACATGCGCATAATGGCTTCCGGCTTGTGCATGAACAGGGTTTCATCACGCAGATCGATCAGGTTGCCACGCAGTTGGAATTCGTCATCTATCGCGCGTGGTTTTTCACTGGCATCCAGTGCCAGAATGGCCTCATCGAACAGTTGCAGCAGCATATGATTAAGCTCGCTGACGCGGCGCGTCGCGCGATAGAAATCTTTCATCATATGCTCAACTGGTGCATTACCCTCGCCACGGTAATTCAGCAACTGTGCCACGTTGAGCTGGCGGTCAAACAGCAGGCGGTTGTCATAACGCGACAGAATCAGGTGCAAGGCAAAGCGAATGCGCCACAGAAAGCTCTGACATTCATTGAGCTCGTTGCGTTCGGCTTCGGTGAGAAAACCAAATCCGACCATTTCGTTGAGCGACGTGGTACCAAAATGGCGCCGGGCAACCCAGAGCAAGGTATGAATATCTCGCAGCCCACCGGGGCTACTTTTTATATCCGGTTCAAGATTGTAGCTGGTGCTGTGGTAGCGCTGATGTCGTTCTTGCTGTTCGGTGATTTTGGCCGGGAAAAAGGCGGAGGAGGGCCAAAAATCTTCGCTAAGAATCTGTTTTTGTAAGGAGAGAAACAGTGCGACATCGCCGCAGATCAGGCGTGATTCGATAAGATTTGTCGCCACGGAAATATCCGCTCTGCCTTCTTGCAGGTACTCATCCAGCGTGCGCACGCTATGACCGACTTCAAGCTTGAGATCCCACAGCAGCGTGATAAACGCGCCCACCTGTTGAGATTGATGGGCGCTGAGCGACTGCCCGCTGAGAACCAGCACATCAATATCCGACAGCGGGTGCAGCTCACCGCGCCCGTATCCACCAACGGCCACCAGCGCCGTTTGTGCGGCAGATTCGAAACCGTAAAACGCCCACAGACGTTGCAGCAGATGGTCGATAAAAAAAGTTCTGGCGGTAATCAGCGTTTCGGCTGCTACTCCGGCGCGAAATTCAGCGCCTAACCACGTCTGAAAACGCTCCATGGACAGTTTGAGCGCTGAGCAATCCAATTCGCTGTCGCTGTAGGTTAATGGGGAGGCGGGGGGCTGTATGTCAGCGGTGAACACGTCGGCGGAGTGAGAAGCGTTGTTGTCATTCATAAATTCACAGCCCTTAAGCGTTGCCTGGCAAACGCCATAAAAGAGACGCCAGCCCTGTTAACGGTATCCCTGGCCGCCGCCGAAAGATAACCGTCGGGCTGGCGCACCATTATGCCGGGTGCGAAATGATGTTGGGGATGGTGTCGTCTTTCCTCAGCGTCATAATTTCGCAACCGTTTTCGGTTACCACAATAGTATGCTCGTATTGCGCCGACAAGCTGCGATCTTTGGTTTTTACCGTCCAACCGTCTTTCATGGTGCGGATACGGAAATCGCCCGCGTTAAGCATCGGCTCAATGGTGAATGCCATGCCCGCTTGCAGCACTACGCCGCCGTCATCGGCATCGTAATGCAGCACCTGAGGTTCCTCATGGAAACCGCGACCAATGCCGTGGCCGCAATATTCACGCACCACGGAGAAATCATTGCTTTCCGCGAATACCTGGATGGCTTTACCCAGGGCACGCAGCCGGATGCCCGGCTTGACCATTTTCAGCGCCAGATAGAGACTTTCCTGCGTGATACGGCACAGACGTTCGCCCAGAATGGTGGGTTTACCGGCGATGAACATCTTGGAGGTGTCACCGTGGAAGCCGTCTTTGATGACCGTGACGTCGATATTGACGATATCACCGTCTTTCAGCAGACGCTCATCGCTGGGAATGCCGTGGCATACCACTTCGTTGATAGAGATACACACCGATTTCGGGAAGCCGTGATAACCGAGGCTGGCAGAAATGGCCTGCTGCTTGTTGGTAATATGGTCGTGGCAGATGCGATCGAGTTCGCCAGTGCTGACACCGGGAACCACATACGGTTCGATGATTTCCAGCACTTCCGCCGCAAGGCGGCCAGCGACGCGCATTTTCTCGATGTCTTCAGGGGTTTTTATTGATATAGCCATGCAAAATTGTCCGCAGGTGTCGAAGTAGTCGACGAATTTAAGGTTACTCACTAACCACTTATGTTATCAGCCCTGACGGATGGTGCCAAATCCCCATTTGGATTCAATGGCGGTGCGTCAGGAGAAAATCGGGTAAAGGGTGCAACAAAAGTTGGTGTCGGTGGGGACTTTATGGTATAAAGCGCGCCGGTGATCTGACTGGGTCTGGCTAACAGGTTCAGCGGAATTCACTAAACTCATATGTGTAAATAACACACACATGTCGACACGTTCACCGGGGTGCTCGAAGGTCAATGTCTTATGACGTGGCTGAGGGGTCGGTGTAATGGGACATGTGGAGGCTTAACCCCATACTCAATTTATAGAGGTAATCATGGCAACTGTTTCCATGCGCGATATGCTCAAGGCTGGCGTACACTTCGGTCACCAGACCCGTTACTGGAACCCGAAAATGAAACCTTTCATTTTTGGTGCGCGTAACAAAGTTCACATCATCAACCTTGAAAAAACCGTTCCGATGTTCAACGATGCACTGGCTGAGCTGAGCAAAATCTCTTCTCGCAAAGGCAAAATCCTGTTCGTTGGTACGAAACGCGCTGCAAGCGAAGCGGTAAAAGACGCTGCAAACAACTGCGACCAGTTCTTCGTGAACCATCGCTGGTTGGGCGGTATGCTGACTAACTGGAAAACCGTTCGTCAGTCCATCAACCGTTTGAAAGATCTGGAAACCCAATCTCAAGACGGTACCTTCGACAAGCTGACCAAAAAAGAAGCTCTGATGCGTACTCGTGAACTGGACAAGCTGGAAAACAGCCTGGGCGGTATCAAAGATATGGGCGGCCTGCCAGATGCTCTGTTTGTGGTTGACGCTGACCATGAACACATCGCCATCAAAGAAGCAAACAACCTGGGTATCCCGGTATTTGCTGTGGTTGATACCAACTCCGATCCGGATGGCGTTGACTTCATCATCCCTGGCAACGACGACGCCATCCGTGCAGTAACCCTGTACCTGAGCGCTGTTGCTACCGCTGTCCGTGAAGGCCGTTCTCAAGATCTGGCTGTTCAAGCGGAAGAAGGCTTGGTAGAAGCTGAATAATAAGACTGGCTCCGTCGAGCCCTTATTAACCAGGTATTGAATATGTTGGTTAGGGGGCCTTAATGGCCCCCTTTTACTTATCTCCCACGAGATAACCGAGGAAAAGATAATGGCTGAAATTACCGCTGCCCTGGTAAAAGAACTGCGCGAGCGTACTGGCGCTGGCATGATGGAATGCAAGAAAGCGCTGGTCGAAGCTAACGGTGATATCGAACTTGCTATCGATAACATGCGTAAGTCTGGCCAGGCTAAAGCTGCGAAAAAAGCAGGCCGTGTTGCTGCTGAAGGTGTGATTCTGACCAAGATCGCGGCTGACGGCAAATATGGCGTTATCGTTGAGCTGAACTGCGAAACTGACTTCGTTGCTAAAGATGCTGGCTTCAAAGCTTTCGGTGAAGAAGTTGCAACGGCTGCGCTGAACGAACGCATCACTGACGTTGACGTTCTGAAAGCGAAATTCGAAGAGCAGCGTACTACGCTGGTCGCGAAAATTGGTGAAAACATCAATATTCGTCGTATCGCTATTCAGGAAGGTGACGTGCTGGGTGAATACCTGCACGGCGCACGCATTGGCGTACTGGTTGCCGCTACCGGCGCTGACGAAGAACTGGTTAAGCACGTTGCTATGCACATTGCTGCCAGCAAACCTGAGTACGTGAAAGCTGAAGACGTTCCGGCAGATGTGGTTGCACGTGAGCACCAGATCCAGTTGGACATTGCCATGCAATCTGGCAAACCGCGTGAAATCGCAGAAAAAATGGTCGAAGGCCGTATGCGTAAATTCACCGGCGAAATCTCTCTGACCGGTCAACACTTCGTGATGGATCCCAACAAAACTGTTGGCGATCTGCTGAAAGAGCACAAAGCTGACGTCATCAGCTTCATCCGTTTCGAAGTGGGTGAAGGCATTGAGAAAGCGGAAGTTGACTTCGCTGCTGAAGTCGCCGCGATGAGCAAGCAGTCTTAAGATGCAAAAAAAGGAGCCGCCAGTTGGCGGTTCCTTTTTATACCCGTCATACTTCATGTACAGCGGTGTTGGTGAGGTTCACTCGGCGCATTTCCGAGTAAACTGACGCACACTATCCACGGGGAATACCCACTGGGCGTACCCATGGGAAAGTGACATGAAGCCGGGTGTATCCAGCCAAAATTTTCAACACGTTTTACTGCCACTGCGCATTTATGCGTCGGTTCAATGACGCGCGCGGTATGGGGCACTAAGGCGTGACAGTAATCACATTCCCATTATGATGATAGCCCGTTAGGACAATAACACCATGGCAACCAACGCAAAACCCGTATATCAACGTATCCTGCTTAAGCTGAGTGGCGAAGCATTACAAGGAGCCGAAGGTTTTGGTATCGATGCGAGCATTCTGGACCGCATGGCTCAGGAAATTAAAGAACTGGTTGAGCTGGGCATTCAGGTCGGCGTCGTTATCGGTGGTGGCAACCTGTTCCGCGGTGCCGGTCTGGCACAGGCTGGTATGAATCGCGTGGTGGGCGATCACATGGGGATGTTGGCCACTGTCATGAACGGCCTGGCAATGCGCGATGCGCTGCACCGTGCCTATGTCAACGCGCGCTTGATGTCAGCCATTCTGCTCAACGGCGTGTGCGACAATTACAGCTGGGCCGAAGCTATCAGCCTGCTGCGCAACAACCGCGTGGTGATTTTCTCCGCGGGTACCGGCAATCCCTTCTTCACTACCGATTCTGCCGCTTGTCTGCGCGGTATCGAGATTGAAGCTGACGTGGTGCTAAAAGCCACCAAAGTGGATGGCGTTTTTTCTGCGGATCCGGTGAAAGATCCTACCGCGACGCTTCATGAAACGCTAACCTATCAGGATGTTCTCGAACGGGAGCTGAAAGTGATGGATTTGGCCGCCTTTACGCTGGCTCGCGATCATAATTTACCGATCCGCGTATTCAACATGAACAAACCCGGTGCATTGCGCCGCGTGGTCATGGGTGAAAAAGAGGGCACCTTGATCACGAAGTAATAACGGGTGTACTGAAAAATAAGGTACTATCCTGATCTTGGTGGTACTGCTTTATTTTCGTAATACCAATAGATAACGCGCTGCGTCGGCATCCCGGCGCAAGCATCAATGATTTACCGGGTTTGCTGTATGCATCCCTGTCTGCTCTTATCATGCGCGTTGGTTTCATGATAAAGCGTAGGGAAATAACCTGTCCGGCAACCAGTATTCAAGGGTCCGCAACGTGATTAATGACATCAGAAAAGATGCTGATACACGCATGGAAAAATGTGTGGAAGCGTTTAAGCACCAAATTAGCAGAGTTCGTACTGGCCGCGCTTCACCGAGCCTACTGGATGGCATCCAGGTAGAATATTACGGTTCTGCTACGCCGCTGCGCCAGGTGGCAAACATTGTGGTTGAAGACACGCGCACTCTGGCGATCACGGTGTTTGACCGCACCTTGGGCCCGGCCGTTGAAAAAGCGATCATGGCCTCCGATCTGGGGTTAAACCCGTCTTCTGCGGGCTCGGTAATCCGTGTCCCATTGCCTCCGTTGACGGAAGAGCGCCGCAAAGATTTGACCAAAGTGGTGCGCGGTGAAGCGGAACAAGGGCGTGTCTCCGTGCGTAACGTGCGCCGTGATGCGAACGACAAGCTGAAAGCGCTGCTGAAAGATAAAGCGATCAGTGAAGATGAAGAACGCTGCGCGCAGGATGAGGTGCAAAAACTGACTGACGCCTATATCAAGAAAGTTGATGTCGCGCTGGCAGAAAAAGAAAATGAGCTGATGGAGTTTTAATCGGCTTCCAAAATAAAAGCGCCAGCCAGTACACCCACTGGCGGCGCTTTATTTTTTTAGAGCAATTTCATGAAGCAACTGACGATCCTCGGTTCAACCGGTTCGATTGGCGTTAGTACGCTGGCTGTAGTGAAAGCCAATCCGGATAAATTCGCCGTTACTGCTCTGGCCGCTGGGCGAAACGTTGATGTGATGCTGGCGCAATGCCTGCAATTCCAACCCGCCTATGCCTCCATGTCCGATCCCCAGGCTGCGACACTGTTACGTGGACGGCTGATGGCCGCAGGCTGCCGTACCGAAGTGCTGGCGGGTGAGCAGGCTGCGTGTGAGTTGGCTGCGCTCGATGGTGTCGATCAGGTGATGGCGGCAATCGTGGGGGCCGCAGGATTATTGCCAACGCTCGCGGCCATCAAGGCCGGCAAGCAAGTACTGTTGGCGAATAAAGAATCTTTGGTCACCTGTGGCCGACTGTTTATGAACGCTGTTGCACAATATGGTGCGCAACTGCTGCCGATAGACAGTGAACACAACGCCATTTTTCAGAGTTTACCTGAGCACATTCAACGCCAATTGGGTTACGCTTCATTAACGGAACATGGGGTGGAACGTATTGTTCTGACCGGTTCGGGTGGCCCATTTCGAGAAACACCGCTGGCCGCATTGGCGGCGATGACGCCCGATCAGGCATGTGCTCACCCCAACTGGTCCATGGGGCGCAAGATTTCCGTGGACTCCGCCACCATGATGAACAAGGGGCTGGAGTACATCGAGGCGCGTTGGTTGTTTAATGCGTCTGCGGCGCAGATGGAAGTGATCATCCATCCGCAGTCCGTTATTCACTCCATGGTGCGCTATCGGGATGGCAGCGTTTTGGCACAACTTGGCACACCGGATATGCGCACGCCGATCGCGCATGCAATGGCCTATCCGCAGCGCGTGGTGTCGAACGTGGCACCGCTGGATTTTATGCGTCTTGGCCCACTCACGTTCAGCGAGCCGGACATGACGCGTTATCCCTGCTTGCAGTTAGCGATCGCTGCGTGCAATCAGGGCCAGGCGGCAACGACCGCGCTGAATGGGGCTAATGAAGTTGCTGTCGACGCCTTTTTGCACGGTGTGATTCGCTTTACCGATATTGCGTCGTTGAATCAGCGCGTCATGGAGCAACTTTCCTGCGCCGAGCCAGAGTCCGTTGACGATGTCCTGGCTATTGACCGTTGGGCTCGCGAGAAAGGCCTGGAGGCGTTACGCGGTTTCCACTGACAACGTGTGCTTGCGGACGCGATCTTCGCGGCACAATTTGTTCATGCGGGATCAAGGTGATATAGTCTGCGCCATTCGCGTCGAGGTCAGTGCGAAAACGCTGGCGAAGGACGTACAGCCGTGCTCGTTCACGGCTTTTTTGTGCTAACGGGTCTGATGTTAGGGATGGATTGTTTTCTTACTTGAGGAAATTAAGTTCGCGTTATGCCGTCTGATAATCAACAAACACCCATTACGCCACCCGAAAGCGGGCCAAGGCATGTCGCAATCATCATGGATGGTAATGGCCGTTGGGCGAAAAACCGTGGCAAGCTGCGCGTTTTTGGCCATCAGGCTGGTGTGAAGGCGGTGCGCTGTGCGGTGAGCTTTGGGGTAAGCCATCGGCTCGATGCCTTGACCTTATATGCCTTTAGTAGCGAAAACTGGAACCGTCCGGCGCAAGAAGTGAAAGCGCTGATGGAACTGTTTGTTCGAGCGCTGGACAGCGAGGTCAAAAGCCTGCATAAACATGGCGTTCAGTTGCGTATTATCGGTGATATCAGCCGTTTCAGCCCACGTCTACAAGAGCGCATTCGCCGCTCTGAAGCACTGACAAAAAATAATCCAGGGTTAATACTGAATATTGCCGCGAATTATGGCGGACGTTGGGATATTATTCAGGGCGTCAGACAATTGGCTGAGCAGGTGCAGGAAGGCACGCTCCGCCCGGACACGATCGACGAAGATACCTTATCCCACGCCCTGTGTTTGAGCGATCAAACGCCGGTCGATTTGGTCATCAGGACGGGGGGAGAACACCGCATCAGTAATTTTTTGCTGTGGCAGATTGCTTATGCTGAGCTTTACTTTACCGATGTCCTTTGGCCTGATTTCGATGAACACGATTTTGAAGGTGCGATGAATGCATTTGCGCAACGCGAACGGCGTTTCGGTGGAACTGCACCTTCCGATGCTGACGCATCATAGGGGGAAGGTGTGCTGAAGTATCGATTGATAACTGCCTTGATTTTAATCCCGTTGGTCATTGCAGTATTGTTTCTGCTGCCACCGAAGGGATTTGCACTAGTAACGCTCGGCGTTTGCATGCTGGCCGCCTGGGAGTGGGGGCAATTCGCCGGATTAGGATCTTCTGCCCAGCGTTTGTCTCTTGCCTTTATGTGCGGCGCACTGCTGGCGTTGATGACGCTATCCTTGCCCAACTATCACTATTCGGTTCATCTGCTGCCTATTCGCGTTTCGCTATGGGTATCACTGGTGTGGTGGTGTGCCGCACTGCTGTTGGTGCTCTCGTACCCCGGTTCTGCGGGATTTTGGCGCGGTTCCAAAGCGTTGCGCCTGCTGTTTGGCGTGTTGACCATCGTGCCTTTCTTCTGGGGTATGGTGGCGTTGCGCCAGCACCATTATGATAGCGATCCCTTCTTCGGTGCCTGGTGGCTGCTCTACGTGATGTTGCTGGTGTGGGGCGCAGACAGTGGCGCGTACATGTTTGGTAAACTGTTTGGCAAGCATAAACTGGCACCCAAAGTGTCTCCGGGTAAAACCTGGGAGGGCTTTGTCGTTGGGTTAGCCACGTCCGCGATTATCTCCCTGCTGTTTAGTGTTTATGCGCCTTTGGGCGTTGCGCCGTTTACGCTGCTCATCTGTTCGGTGATCGCAGCGTTGGCATCGGTACTGGGCGATTTGACCGAAAGCATGTTTAAACGGGAAGCTGGTATTAAAGACAGCAGCCACCTGATTCCCGGTCATGGCGGCGTGCTTGACCGCATCGATAGCCTGACGGCGGCGATCACGGTATTTGCCTGCCTGATGTTTTTAGTGTTTAAAACGGTTTAGGATGACCTGACAGATGATGAATGTCCTTTGGAGTTTGGCTGCATTTGTTGTTGCACTGGGCGTATTGATTACGGTGCATGAATTTGGCCACTTCTGGGTTGCTCGTCGCTGTGGGGTTAAGGTTGAGCGTTTTTCTGTTGGATTTGGCAAGGCGCTATGGCGTTGGCGCGATCGGCGGGGGACTGAGTTTGTCATTGCCTTAATTCCACTGGGCGGCTATGTCAAAATGCTCGACGAGCGTGTGGATACAGTCTCGCCGGAACAGCATCATCTCTCTTTTAACCGTAAAACCGTGTGGCAACGTGCTGCCATCGTGAGTGCGGGTCCGATTGCCAATTTCCTGTTTGCGATTGCCGCCTACTGGCTGGTGTTTATTATTGGCGTGCCGGGTGTACGGCCCGTGGTTGGCGAAATAGTGCCCAACTCCATTGCTGCTATGGCGCAGATGTCGCCGGGGATGGAACTAAAAGCGGTAGATGGTATCGAAACGCCTGACTGGGACACGGCGCGTTTAACGCTGATCGGCAAGATTGGCGATAACGAGGTAACGCTTGATGTTGCGCCGCTTGGTTCTTCGTCCGTGGTGCGTAAAACTCTGGATTTGCGTGACTGGCAGTTCAATCCTGAAAGGCAGGATCCCGCCGCCTCATTGGGCATGGTGCCGCGTATGCCGCAAATCGATGCGGTGCTGACGCAGGTACAGGATGGGTCGGCAGCGCAAAAAGCCGGTTTGCAAGTCGGGGACAGGATCGTTAAAGTCGATGGGCAACCGCTGACGCGCTGGTCGCAGTTTGCCAGTACGGTGCGTGACAAGCCGGATGCAGATATTGCGCTGGACATTGAACGAAACGGTGAGACCCGCTCTCTAATCTTGACGCCGGACAGCAAAACGACCAGTGGCAGGTTAGAAGGGTTTGCTGGGGTGGTGCCAAAAGTCATCCCGCTGCCCGAGGAGTACAGGACGGTGCGGCAATACGGGCCGTTCAGTGCGATTTATCAAGCTGCGGATAAAACCTGGCAGCTGATGCGGTTAACCGTCAGTATGCTGGGAAAACTGATAACAGGCGATGTTAAGCTCAATAACCTGAGCGGGCCAATCTCTATCGCTCAGGGGGCCGGCATGTCGGCCGACTATGGGCTGATTTACTACCTGATGTTTTTGGCATTGATCAGTGTAAATCTGGGCATTATCAATTTGTTCCCGCTACCGGTTTTGGATGGTGGACACCTGCTCTTTCTGCTGGTTGAAAAACTGAAAGGCAGGCCGGTTTCTGAGCGTGTGCAAGACTTTTGTTATCGTATCGGCACGGTGGTGTTGATGCTGTTAATGGGGCTCGCACTTTTTAATGATTTCTCTCGCCTTTAGGCGGGGGAGTAGGTTAGGAAAAACGCATAACAACGATGGCGATGAAAAAGTTGCTCATAGCGTCGCTGCTGTTCAGCAGCGCCACCGTATACGGTGCAGACGGATTCGTAGTGAAGGATATTCATTTCGAGGGCTTGCAGCGTGTTGCTGTCGGTGCGGCACTACTCAGCATGCCTGTCCGTGTGGGTGATACCGTCAGTGATGACGATATCGGGAATACCATTCGTGCTCTGTTCGCGACCGGAAACTTCGAGGATGTCCGGGTACTGCGTGACGGTGAAACCTTGATTGTGCAGGTGAAAGAACGGCCTACCATCGCCAGCATCACATTCTCCGGCAATAAAGCGGTCAAGGATGAGATGCTGAAAGAAAACATGGAAGCGTCCAGTGTGCGTGTCGGCGAAGCGTTAGACCGCACGACCCTCTCTTCTATCGAGAAGGGGCTGGAGGATTTCTACTACAGCGTCGGTAAATACAGCGCCTCCGTGAAGGCGGTGGTGACACCGTTGCCGCGCAACCGTGTTGACCTCAAACTGGTGTTTACCGAAGGGGTTTCCGCGCAAATCCAGCAGATCAATATCGTTGGCAACAAAGCCTTCACCTCTGATGAATTGATTGCCCAATTCCAACTGCGCGATGACGTGCCGTGGTGGAACGTCATGGGCGATCGTAAATACCAGAAACAGAAACTCTCTGGCGACCTGGAGACGCTGCGCAGCTTCTATCTCGATCGCGGCTACGCACGTTTCACGATTGACTCCACTCAGGTGAGCCTGACGCCTGACAAAAAGGGTATCTACATCACCATCAACATCACGGAAGGCGATCAGTACAAGCTGTCCGGGGTGACGGTGCGCGGTAATCTGGCGGGTCACTCTGCTGAGATTGAAGGGCTGACGAAAGTGAATCCGGGCGAGCTGTATAACGGCGCCAAAGTGACACGCATGGAAGAGGATATCAAAAAGCTGCTGGGCCGTTATGGCTACGCTTATCCGCGCGTGGTGACACAGCCTGAAATCAGCGACGGGGACAAAACCGTCAAGCTCAACATCAACGTTGATGCCGGTAACCGCTTCTCGGTGCGCCGTGTGCGCTTCGAGGGTAACGATACCTCCAAAGATTCCGTGCTGCGTCGCGAAATGCGCCAGATGGAAGGGGCATGGTTGGGTAACGATCTTGTTGAGCAGGGTAAAGAGCGCCTCAACCGTCTCGGCTACTTTGAAAGCGTTGACGTCGAAACTCAGCGCGTGCCGGGCACCGCCGATCAGGTTGACGTCACCTACAAGGTGAAAGAGCGTAACACCGGTACGTTGAACTTCGGCGTCGGCTTCGGTACGGAGAGTGGTGTCAGCTTCCAGGCTGGGGTTCAGCAAGACAACTGGCTGGGCACCGGTAACTCTGTGGGCATCAGCGGGACCAAAAACAGCTACCAGACCTATGTCGAGCTGTCGATGACCAACCCCTACTTTACGGTAGACGGCGTCAGCCTCGGCGGTCGTATTTTCTATAACGACTTTAAAGCCTACTATGCTGAACTTTCTGACTATACCAACCGCAGCTATGGCGTAGGCACAACGTTAGGTTTCCCGATCAACGAGAACAACTCATTGCGTCTGGGTCTGGACTACGTACATAACGATGTGTCAGATATGTCACCGCAGGTGGCGATGTGGCGTTATCTTAATTCGGTGGGTGTTAACCCGCCGGTTGTAGAATCGGGTAACCACTCCAGCGCCGATTTTAACGCCAACGATTTCTTCCTCAACGCCGGATGGGTCTACAATAGTCTGGACCGTGGCTTCTTCCCGACGGAAGGGAGCCGTGCCAGCTTCAACGCTAAAGTGACGGTGCCGGGTTTCGACAACGAATACTATAAGCTGACCTTTGATTCAGCGACCTACTATCCGTTGAGTGAAAACCACCACTGGGTGTTGATGGGCCGTGCGCGTGCCGGTTATGCGGATGGTATTGGCAGCAAAGATGTGCCGTTCTACGACAACTTCTATGCCGGTGGTTCGAGCACGGTACGCGGCTTCCAGTCGAATACCATTGGTCCTAAAGCGGCTTACTACCGGTGTGAAAAGCCGTTGCCAAACAGTTACTCGGCTTGCCGTGTGGATAATTCGGATGATGCTGTGGGCGGTAACGCTATGGCGGTTGCCAGTGCGGAACTGATTCTGCCGACACCGTTTGCTAGCGATAAGTATGCCAGTTCGCTGCGCACCTCGTTGTTTGTGGATGCAGGTACGGTTTGGGATACCAACTGGAAGAACACGGACAAAACCCTGGCGGCGGGTGTGCCTGACTACAGCGAACCGGGCAATATCCGTGTGTCCACAGGTCTTGCCGTGCAGTGGATGTCACCGCTTGGGCCATTGGTGTTCTCCTATGCCCAGCCGGTCAAGAAAATTGACGGAGACAAGTCGGAACAGTTCCAGTTTAACATTGGTAAAACGTGGTAGTGTCACGACAAACACGTCGTCTCTAAATGAAGTATAGGGCTCTGGTAACGCGCCACGTGCGCTGACCCAGAGCTTTGTGCACGTTAATGTGTGATAAAAAAGATCAGGTTGAGGAGTAATAACGTGAAAAAGTGGTTGTGTGCCGCAGGTCTCGGTTTAGTTCTGGCAGCGTCTGCCAGCGTTCAAGCGGCCGACAAAATTGCCGTTGTCAACGTTGCCAGCATTTTCCAGCAGTTGCCGCAGCGTGAAACCGTTGCCAAGCAGTTGGAAAACGAGTTTAAAGGTCGTGCATCTGAATTGCAGAAAATGGAAAGCGATCTGCAAACCAAAATGCAAAAATTGCAGCGTGATGGTTCTACCATGAAAGCCAGCGACCGCAGCAAATCTGAAAACGATCTGATGGCGCAGCGTGAGCAGTTCTCTAACAAGGCTCAGGCGTTTGAACAAGACAATTGCCGTCGCCAGATGGAAGAACGTAACAAGATCCTGAGTCGTATTCAGGATGCCATCAAAAGCGTTGCCAGCAAAGATGGCTACGATATCGTGATTGATGCCAACGCGGTTGCCTATGTCGGTAACGCGAAAGACATCACGGCTCATGTGCTGAAACAGGTCAAATAACTCATGGTTTCAATTCGACTGGACGCCTTGGCAGCACAGTTGGATGCGCAATTACACGGTGATGGCGATATCGTCATCACCGGTGTTGCTTCTATGCATTCGGCACGCTCTGGACAAATCACCTTTCTTTCAGACAGCCGCTACCGTGAGCAACTGAGCACGACACAGGCATCAGCCGTGGTGGTGACAGAAGCTGATCTGCCCTACAGCAAGGCAGCCGCGTTGGTGGTGAAAAACCCGTATCTGACTTATGCGCGTATGGCGCAATTGATGGATACTACGCCGCAACCTGCGCAGGATATCGCACCCAGTGCGGTGATTGCTGATGATGTCGTGCTGGGGCGCAATGTTGCCATCGGTGCGAATGCGGTTATCGAGTCAGGCGTAGAGTTAGGCGATGGTGTGGTGATCGGTGCCGGTTGTTTTGTCGGGAAACACGCCAGGATTGGCGCAGGTTCTCGTCTGTGGGCCAATGTGACGGTTTATCATCGGGTTGAGTTAGGGGCGCAATGTCTGATTCAATCTGGTGCTGTGATTGGTTCCGATGGTTTTGGCTATGCCAACGAGCGTGGCAATTGGGTCAAGATCCCGCAGTTAGGAACGGTACGCATCGGCGATCGCGTTGAAATTGGTGCTAACACCACCATTGACCGCGGTGCATTGGACGACACCATTATTGGTGACGGCGTTATCATTGATAACCAATGCCAGATTGCACACAACGTCGTGATTGGCGACAATACAGCAGTCGCTGGTGGCGTTATCATGGCTGGCAGCCTGAAAATTGGCCGTTACTGCATGATTGGCGGTGCCAGTGTGATCAATGGTCATATGGAAATTTGCGATAAGGTCACGGTTACGGGCATGGGGATGGTCATGAGACCTATCACCGAACCCGGCGTATACTCATCGGGAATTCCGTTACAGCCAAACAAAACGTGGCGTAAAACCACAGCGCTGGTGATGAGTATTGATGATATGAGCAAACGGCTGAAAGCCGTTGAGCGTAAAGTCAACCAGGATTGATCTCTGTGCCAGCCTCGCCAAAGCAGTGGCGGCGGCTTGATGGAGACGGGTTTATACGCGTTGGTTGTTGTGGATTACCTGCTTAGGCCGACGTAAAAATCCTTATTTGCGGCCTGCCAGATGATCCTCCTTTTGGGATCTCGCAGGCCGTGTTGTTGATGGCATCAGTTTTACGGACAGGAAGAGTATTTTGACTACTAACACTCATACTCTGCATATTGAAGAGATTTTAGAACTACTACCGCACCGCTTCCCCTTTTTGCTGGTGGACCGCGTATTGGATTTTGAAGAAGGGAAATTCCTGCGTGCGGTGAAAAACGTCTCTTTCAACGAACCCTTCTTTCAGGGACATTTCCCCGGTAAGCCCATTTTCCCCGGCGTGCTGATTCTGGAAGCCATGGCCCAGGCCACGGGCATTCTGGCATTTAAAAGCGTGGGTAAACTGGAACCGGGTGAACTTTACTACTTCGCGGCTGTGGACGAAGCGCGTTTCAAACGTCCGGTGCAGCCAGGGGATCAGATGATTCTTGAAGTTGAATTCATTAAAGAGCGCCGTGGTGTTGCACGTTTCAAAGGCGTCGCCAAAGTGGATGGCGAAGTGGCTTGTGAAGCGTCCATGATGTGTGCTCGTCGTCGGGAGGCCTGATAACGTGATTGATCAAACCGCCTTTATTCATCCCAGCGCTATTGTTGAAGACGGTGCCATTATTGGTGCACGTGTACACATTGGCCCGTTCTGCTATGTCGGTTCTCACGTTGAGATCGGCGAAGGCACGGTATTAAAATCCCATGTTGTGGTAAATGGGATCACTAAAATTGGCCGTGATAATGAGATCTACCAATTTTCCTCCATTGGTGAGGTAAATCAGGATCTGAAATACGCGGGTGAACCTACTCGCGTAGAGATCGGCGATCGTAACCGTATTCGTGAAAGTGTCACGATTCATCGTGGTACGGAACAAGGTGGTGGATTGACTAAAGTCGGTAGCGATAATCTGCTGATGATCAACACGCATATCGCCCATGACTGCGTCATTGGTAACTGCTGCATTCTGGCGAACAATGCCACGCTGGGTGGACACGTAGAAGTCGATGATTTTGCTATCATCGGCGGCATGACAGCGGTGCACCAGTTCTGTGTCATCGGTGCACACGTTATGGTCGGCGGCTGTTCCGGCGTGGCGCAAGATGTGCCGCCATACGTCATTGCTCAAGGTAACCATGCGACGCCGTTTGGCCTCAACATTGAAGGGCTGAAACGCCGCGGGTTCGAAAAAGAGACCCAGCAGGCGATTCGTAACGCCTACAAGCTGCTGTATCGCAGTGGGAGAACGTTGGAAGAGGTGAAACCGGAAATCGAAGCGCTGGCGAAAGATCATCCTGCGGTTCAAGCGTTTATCGATTTCTTTGCACGTTCTACCCGCGGCATTATCCGGTAATTCATGTCAACGCGTCCCCTTGTGATTGGTATCGTCGCCGGAGAAACCTCCGGCGACATTCTTGGTGCGGGCCTGATCCGAGCGCTGAAAAGCCAGATGCCTGACGCTCGCTTTGTCGGCGTAGCCGGGCCACGCATGCAGGAAGCCGGGTGTGAAACCTGGTATGAGATGGAAGAGCTCGCAGTGATGGGGATTGTCGAGGTGTTAGGGCGTTTGCCGCGCCTGCTGTCGATCCGCAGTGACCTTACGCAGCGTTTCACCGAGCTTGCGCCCGACGTTTTTGTTGGCATTGATGCGCCCGATTTTAATATCACGCTCGAAGGCCGCCTCAAAGCGCGCGGTATCCGCACCATTCATTACGTCAGCCCCTCCGTGTGGGCCTGGCGCCAGAAACGCGTTTTCAAAATTGGGCGTGCCACCGATCTGGTGTTGGCGTTTCTTCCCTTTGAAAAAGCGTTTTACGACAAATTCAACGTGCCTTGCCGCTTTATCGGCCACACCATGGCCGATGCCATGCCGTTACAGCCGGACAAACTGGCGGCGCGCGCACATTTAGGCATCGCGCCTGAGCGGCATTGTCTGGCGCTGCTGCCGGGCAGTCGCGGGGCTGAGGTGGAGATGCTGAGCGCCGATTTTTTACGCAGCGCACAGTTATTACGCCAACGCTATCCTGATTTAGCCGTGTTGGTGCCGTTGGTGAATGCCAAGCGGCGTGAACAATTTGAACGCATCAAGCAAGAAACGGCCCCCGAGCTGGACGTGCGTTTGTTGGATGGTCAGGCGCGTGAAGCGATGATCGCCAGCGATGCGGCGCTGCTGGCGTCCGGCACGGCAGCGTTGGAGTGCATGCTGGCAAAATGCCCGATGGTCGTAGGCTACCGCATGAAGCCTTTTACGTTCTGGCTGGCAAAGCGCTTGGTAAAAACCCCCTGGGTGTCGTTACCGAATTTGTTGGCAGGGCGCGAATTGGTAAAAGAGTTGCTGCAAGAGGAGTGCACTCCAGACAAGCTGGCGGCGGCGTTGCTTCCCTGGCTGGAAGGCGGGGAAGACGTGAAACAACTGCACGAGACCTTTTTGGCGCTGCACCAACAGATTCGTTGTGATGCGGATACGCAGGCGGCACAGGCTGTAATGGAATTGGCCCGAGGTGAAGTGAACCATGTATGATGTTTTTGTCTATCCGGATGCAACGCGCATAGCTGGTGTAGATGAAGTGGGGCGCGGCCCGTTGGTGGGGGCGGTTGTCACCGCTGCGGTGATTCTCGATCCGCAGCGTCCAATCGCTGGATTGGCTGATTCAAAACAGCTCAGTGAAAAACGCCGTCTGGCGCTTTATGATGAAATCAAAGACAAAGCGCTGTCATGGAGTTTGGGGCGCGCCGAGCCCGAAGAGATTGACCAATTGAATATCCTGCATGCCACGATGCTGGCGATGCAGCGTGCCGTTGCAGGGTTGCATCTGGCACCCGATTATGTGCTGATAGACGGCAATCGCTGCCCGCTATTGCCCATGCCTGCATTGGCGGTGGTGAAGGGCGACAGCCGTGTTGCCGAGATCAGTGCCGCATCGATTCTCGCCAAAGTGACGCGAGACCGGGAAATGGTCGAGTTGGATGCCCGTTTCCCTGAATATGGCTTTGCGCAGCACAAGGGTTACCCGACGGCTTATCACCTTGAAAAACTCGCTCTGTTAGGTGCTACTGAGTACCATCGGCGCAGTTTCGCCCCCGTAAAACGCGTATTGGGGTTGGCATAGCCCGTCAACCACGTGCAATCAGGTAATATCGGTGCCCTGCTCGTAATGCGGGGCTGTTTTCGACAACGTCTAGGATCTGGATATGGCCGAACCACGTTTTGTCCATTTGCGTGTGCACAGTGACTATTCCATGATCGATGGGTTGGCAAAAGTCGGGCCGCTGGTAAAAAAGGCGGCCGCGCTGGGCGTGCCAGCCCTGGCGATCACGGATTTCACCAACCTGTGCGGGTTAGTGAAATTTTACGGTGGCGCACACGGTGCGGGCGTTAAACCCATTGTCGGCGCGGATGTTCTGGTAAGCAGCGATGTGCTGGGCGATGAACTTGCACAGCTCACTCTGCTCGCCATGGACAACGAGGGGTATCAAAACCTCACCCTGCTGATCTCCCACGCTTATCAGCGCGGCTACGGTGCCGAAGGCCCCACCATCGAACGCGACTGGTTGATCGAATACGGTAAAGGTTTACTGCTGATTTCGGGTGCCCGGCAGGGCGACGTCGGCAAATTTATCCTGCGCGGCAATCAGGCGTTGGTCGAGCAAAGCCTGGCCTTTTATCAAGAGCACTTTCCGGGCCGCTATTATCTGGAACTGATTCGCACCGGTCGCCCGGATGAAGAGAGCTATCTTCACGCGGCAATTGAATTAGCCATGAAGCACCATCTGCCGGTGGTGGCGACCAACGATGTTCGATTCATCAACGCCGATGAGTTCGATGCCCATGAGATTCGCGTTGCTATCCACGATGGCTATACGCTCGATGACGCAAAGCGTCCGCGTAACTACAGCGCGCAGCAATATATGCGCAGCGAAAACGAGATGTGTGAGCTGTTTGCCGACATCCCGGAAGCGCTGGTGAACAGCGTCGAGATAGCCAAACGCTGTAATGTCACCATCCGTCTGGGGGAGTATTTCCTGCCCCAATTTCCGACCGGTGATATGTCCACCGAAGATTTTCTGGTTAAACAGGCCCGTGAAGGGCTGGAAGAGCGTCTCGCGTTCCTGTTCCCTGACGAAGAGGTGCGTAAGCAGCGTCGCCCGGAATACGACGAGCGTTTGGAAATCGAACTCAACGTTATCAACCAGATGGGGTTCCCTAGCTACTTCCTGATCGTGATGGAGTTTATCCAGTGGTCAAAAGACAACGATGTTCCGGTAGGTCCGGGGCGCGGTTCGGGTGCCGGCTCGCTGGTGGCCTACTCACTGAAAATCACCGATCTCGATCCGCTTGAATTTGACCTGCTGTTCGAACGTTTCCTTAACCCGGAACGTGTATCGATGCCTGACTTCGACGTCGACTTCTGTATGGAAAAGCGTGACCGGGTTATCGATCACGTTGCTGAAATGTACGGGCGCGATGCGGTATCGCAGATCATTACCTTTGGTACCATGGCGGCCAAAGCGGTTATTCGCGACGTAGGTCGCGTGCTCGGACACCCTTACGGGTTTGTCGACCGCATCTCCAAGCTGGTGCCACCCGATCCGGGCATGACGCTGGAAAAAGCCTTTGCTGCTGAACCGCAGCTACAGGAAATTTACGACGCCGACGAAGAAGTCAAAGCGCTTATCGATATGGCGCGCAAACTGGAAGGGGTGACGCGCAACGCGGGTAAACACGCCGGTGGGGTGGTAATATCGCCGACCAAAATCACCGATTTCGCACCGCTCTATTGCGATTCGGAAGGGAATCATCCGGTTACCCAGTTTGACAAGAACGACGTGGAATATGCCGGGTTGGTGAAGTTTGACTTCCTGGGGTTGCGCACGTTGACTATCATCGACTGGGCGCTGGAGATTATTAACGCCCGTCGTGCCAGGCAGGGGTTGGAGCCGATTGATATCGCGGCCATCCCGCTCGACGATAAAAAAAGTTTCGACATGCTGCAACGTTCGGAAACCACGGCGGTGTTCCAGCTTGAATCGCGCGGCATGAAAGACTTGATCAAACGTTTGAAGCCGGACTGCTTTGAAGACATGATCGCTCTGGTGGCGTTGTTCCGTCCGGGGCCTTTGCAGTCAGGGATGGTGGATAACTTTATCGACCGTAAGCACGGACGTGAAGAAATCTCCTATCCTGATATACAGTGGCAGCACGAATCGCTGAAGCCGGTGCTGGAGCCGACCTATGGTATCATCCTGTATCAGGAACAGGTGATGCAGATAGCCCAGGTGCTTTCCGGCTATACGCTGGGCGGCGCGGACATGTTGCGCCGTGCTATGGGTAAGAAAAAACCCGAAGAAATGGCCAAGCAGCGCTCCGTGTTTGAGGACGGCGCGAAGAAGATGGGCGTCGACGGCGAATTGTCGATGAAGATCTTTGACCTGGTGGAAAAATTTGCCGGGTATGGGTTTAACAAATCGCACTCAGCTGCTTACGCACTGGTGTCGTATCAAACGCTGTGGCTCAAGGCGCATTATCCTGCCGAATTCATGGCCGCTGTGATGACGGCGGATATGGATAACACGGATAAAGTGGTGGGGCTGGTGGATGAGTGCTGGCGTATGGGGCTAAAAATCCTGCCGCCGGATATCAACAGCGGGCTGTACCATTTTCACGTTAATAATGACGGGGAAATTGTTTATGGCATCGGCGCGATCAAGGGCGTCGGTGAAGGGCCGATAGAAGCTATCATCGACGCGCGAAATCAGGGCGGATATTTCCGCGAGCTGTTCGATCTCTGTGCCCGTACTGATATCAAGAAACTGAATCGCCGCGTGCTGGAAAAGCTGATCATGTCCGGTGCGTTTGACCGGCTGGGGCCGCATCGCGCGGCGTTGATGAATTCGCTCAACGATGCGTTGAAGGCTGCCGATCAGCATGCCAAGGCCGAAGCTATTGGTCAGGCAGATATGTTTGGTGTTCTGGCGGAAGCGCCGGAGCAGGTAGAACAGTCCTACAGCACGGTAGCTCCCTGGCCGGAGCAGGTGGTGTTGGACGGTGAGCGGGAAACCTTAGGGCTTTATCTGACGGGCCATCCGATCACGCAGTATCTCAAGGAAATTGAACGCTATGCTGCCGGCTTGCGTTTGAAGGACATGCACCCGACGGATCGGGGCAAAGTAACAACGGCGGTCGGCCTGGTGCTGGCTGCCCGCGTAATGGTCACCAAGCGAGGTAATCGCATTGGCGTGTGTACACTGGACGATCGTTCCGGCCGTTTGGAAGTGATGTTGTTTACTGAAGCGTTAGATAAGTATCAGCATCTGCTTGAAAAAGACCGAATTCTGATCGTCAGTGGACAGGTCAGCTTTGATGACTTTAGCGGGGGCCTTAAAATGATGGCCCGAGAGGTCATGGATATCAGTGAAGCGCGTGAAAAATATGCGCGCGGGCTTGCTATCTCGCTGACTGACAGGCAAATTGATGACCAGCTATTAAACCGTCTCCGCCAATCGTTGGAACCTCATCGATCGGGGACGATCCCGGTACACCTTTACTACCAGCGAGAGGATGCCTGCGCCCGGTTACGTTTTGGCGCGGCATGGCGTGTGACGCCAACCGATGTGCTGCTTAATGACCTGCGCACACTGCTGGGGAACACCCAGGTGGAACTGGAATTTGACTAAAATAGGAATACTATGAGTCTGAATTTTCTTGATTTTGAGCAGCCGATTGCAGAGTTGGAAGCGAAAATTGACTCGCTGACCTCAGTCAGCCGTCAAGATGAAAAATTGGATATTAATCTGGACGAAGAGATCCAGCGGCTGCGGGAAAAAAGCGTTGAACTGACGTGCAAGATTTTTGCCGATCTGGGTGCCTGGCAGATTGCGCAATTGGCTCGTCATCCGCAGCGTCCCTACACGCTGGACTATGTCAGCCATATTTTCACCGACTTTGATGAGTTGGCGGGCGATCGCGCCTATGCCGATGACAAAGCGATTGTAGGCGGCATTGCGCGTTTGGATGGGCGTCCGGTGATGATCATTGGTCATCAGAAAGGGCGCGAAACCAAAGAGAAAATTCGCCGCAATTTCGGTATGCCTGCACCTGAAGGCTACCGTAAAGCGCTGCGCCTGATGGAGATGGCAGAGCGTTTTAACCTGCCGATTATCACCTTTATCGACACGCCGGGCGCGTACCCAGGCGTTGGTGCTGAAGAGCGCGGCCAGTCGGAAGCCATTGCGCGCAACCTGCGTGAGATGTCCGGCCTGAGCGTACCGATTATCTGTACGGTGATTGGAGAGGGGGGTTCCGGTGGTGCATTGGCGATTGGTGTGGGTGACAAGGTCAACATGCTGCAATACAGCACCTATTCTGTGATTTCACCAGAAGGCTGTGCCTCTATCCTGTGGAAAAGCGCCGATAAAGCGCCACTGGCGGCGGAAGCGATGGGAATCATCGCCCCGCGTCTCAAAGAGCTGAATCTGATTGATGCTATCATTCCTGAACCGCTCGGTTCTGCGCACCGTGATGTGGAAACCATGGCGGCGTCGCTGAAAGCACAACTGCTGTCAGACTTGCGTGAGCTGGATGAATTGGATAAAGAGGCGCTGCTCGATCGCCGTTACCACCGTTTGATGAACTACGGTTACTGCTGATCCCAGACCTATCGCGCTGAATAAAGTCCGCTTTCCGCAAGGAGGCGGACTTTTTGCTATTATGCGGCTATTCTATCATCACCTTGCCACAACAAGGAGTACGCATGCTGGCGTTAACGGCCATTCACCATATTGCCATTATTGCCTCTGACTACCGGCGCAGTAAGGCATTTTATTGCGATGTCCTTGGGTTTGATCTGTTGGCGGAAACCTATCGGGCAGAGCGCGACTCATGGAAAGGCGATCTGGCGTTAAAGGGGCGTTACGTTATCGAATTGTTCTCGTTTCCCTCTCCACCGCCACGGCCCACTCAGCCTGAATCCTGTGGCCTGCGCCATCTTGCTTTTGCAGTAGTCGACATTGACGAGGCGTGCGATACACTGCAACGCGCAGGCGTCGCCTGTGAACCGGTGCGGGTGGATGAATTTACCCAGCGTCGTTTCACCTTCTTACGCGATCCGGATGGATTACCGTTGGAGCTTTATGAGCAGTGAGCGGACCGACGTGGCTGCGCTACTGGAAAACGTAGCGGTGCAGCTCTCTGGCTGTCAGCGTGTTCTGGTGGCTTATAGTGGCGGGCTGGATTCCAGCGTGCTGCTGCATATGCTGTATCAATTGATGCCGCAGCGTTCGGATATTGTTGTGCGTGCCGCCTATGTGCATCATGGGCTAAGTGCACACGCGGAGCGTTGGGCGCAGCACTGCATGCTGACCTGCCAGCAATGGGATATTCCCTGCACGGTGCTGCCTGTCACTGTGGATGCGCGTGAGCGTGGTGTTGAAGCGGCAGCGCGCGAAGCGCGTTACCAGGCACTGCGCCAACATCTGTTACCTGAAGAAGTGTTGCTTACCGCACAGCATCTCGACGATCAGAGCGAAACGTTCCTGTTGGCGCTCAAGCGTGGCAGCGGGCCTGCCGGGCTTTCAGCGATGGGGGCTACGGGGCAGCTGGGCGCGAATCGCTTGCTACGCCCATTGCTGGGCGTAGCGCGAGCGCAACTTGAAGATTATGCCCATCATTATCGACTCACGTGGGTGGAAGACGAGAGCAATTGCGACGCGCGTTACGATCGCAACTTTCTCCGTTTGCAGGTATTACCGCAACTAAAACAGCGCTGGCCGTCATTTCCAGAAGCAGTGGCGCGCAGCGCGCGACTGTGTGCCGAGCAGGAACAACTGTTGGATGAATTGTTGGCGCCATCGCTTCAGTCGGCCTGTGACGCGAAAGGCGCGTTGGCGATTGATGCTTTGCTCCCCCTGAGCGAACCGCACCGTTTTGCGCTGTTGCGGCGTTGGCTGAGAGTGCACGAGGTGGCGATGCCTTCACGCGAACAATTACTGCATTTGTGGCAGGATGTTGCTCTCAGCCGCCAGGATGCAGAACCGTTGTTACAATTGGGCACCGTACAGATTCGACGCTTTCGTCAGCGTTTATACTGTATTGCCGAGTGCGTAAACGTCGTCGACCTGGTGTTACCCTGGCAACCTGAGCAGGGCAAACTAATGCTTCCGCACCGGTTAGGTTATCTGTCCTTGGACGAACAAGGTATGAGTATCCGACGCCCGCATCCTGATGAGCAAGTGAGCGTGCGTTTTGGCCTGAAAGGGAAACTGCATATTGTTGGGCGCAGTGGCGGACGATCTGCGAAAAAACTGTGGCAGGAATATGCGATTCCTCCCTGGATGCGTGAACAAATTCCTATTCTGTATTACAACGAATACCCTATCGCAGCCGTTGGCGTCTTTGTGATGCAGGAAGGAGAAACGCCAGCAGATGATACCGCATGGCAGATAGTGTGGCGGATGGCGTAGCGTCGATACAGAATCTATCAGCGCTATTCAGGGGCTTTGTTGAATAAATAGAAAGTTTGGGTAATCATCGGATCAGATCACCATAGTTGTTTCAAAATCAGGTCTCCATGGCAAAACAAAATTTTAAAATCACTAACTGGCCCTCCTATAACAAG